>CAYUKT010000332.1:0-3139 GCA_964445285.1 uncultured Bacteroides sp.
TTGTCGCATTGCTTGCCTACATAGATAGGAATAACAAGCGAAAATAAATAAGCCTGCCTTGTACTTGACCGGTCGAGACAGGCTTATTACCATTTAAGCAAATCGAGAGGTCAACCACTTTGTGGGCGGTTGCTCTTCTTGCGTTTTATTATATACCAGATATGATAAAGTTACAAGCTAAAAAATAAGTTCTCTAGTGCATATAAATATGAAACCTTTCCCCAAGCTGAATCGTATTACTATATATAGGGATACAGTCAACTGCAGGGGAGGGACGGCATGAGCGGATTTTTAATGACACCGATGACGCGCTTCTATATGGAAGCCTTACAGAATATGAACAATACTGCCGGGGCGGGTATGACAAATACAGGGCAGACGAATGCCGGCAGATTTGTGGATGCCGTGAACGAGCAGCTGGCCCGCAAAGAGGGCGCTTCCACCGGTGCGGCCGGGATGGTCACCGGCAGGAATGAGGCGTTGGTGCAGGCCATGTCCAGAGAAGAATATAAGCTGTATATTTATCAGAAGATCACAGGAATGCCGATGCATCCTTCCCAGAGGTGGGATGCCGTGATGGTCAATATTTCGGAGGAAGGGTTTGCGGCCATGCAGGCGGATCCCGCCTATGAAAAGTGGGTGCTTGATACCCTGCGCAGGGATTTTGCCTTTTATAATCCCTGGAGCGATTATGCCGGCAGAAACTACCGGAACCATTATTTTGGCGCCACCAAGGAAGAGTACAGGGGTGAGAGTCAGCCCATGGGATTACGCAAAAAATCCAAGCGCAAGAATTCTACTAAAAAGAAGGAAGATGGGTTCTGGGAAAAGCGCGCCAAGCGGCATAAATTGTATATGGATCTGCTTCAGAAAGCCTGGTATAAGCATGAGAATGAACAGAAATACCGGGAGGCGATCGACATACAGCGCAAGGAAGTGAGCAGCGCATTGTTACAACAGTGGGCGATGGAACAGATTACGGGGGAAGAAGAGGAATTGGGAATAAATCCATCGGTTCTGTCCCAGGCGGCAACGGACTTTGCCCAGGGCTATATTTTCTTTAAGATTCCCAGTGCACTGGTGAATCCCCGGCCGAAGATGGGCAAGTAAGCGGAGTGATGCGGATACGCTCAGGGGAGCATCACTGTAAAGATACTGCCGCCGCCTGGATTGTCGGAGACAGTGATCGTACCATGGTGGAATTTTATGATTTCCGCAGCGATAGATAAACCCAGCCCGAAGTGACCTTTGGTGCTTCGGGATTTTTCTGCCCTGTAAAACCGGTCAAATATCTTCTTTTTGTCTTCAGCCGGTATGCCGATTCCGGTGTCAGAGACAGCAAGGTAGAAGCGGTTCTTTTTATATGCAAGAGACAGTTCGATCTCTCCGCCGACAGGTGTGTAGCTGATGGCATTGTGCAAAAGGATTGAAAGTACCTGGCTGATGCGTTCATCATCAGCGATGCAGACAGGGACAGAGGTTTCCGGCAGGGTGATGTTTAGTGTCTGGGATTTTTTACGGGCTACGGGCTCAAAGGCTTCGTATGTGTTCATCAAAAGAGTATCCAATTCCACTTCTTTGGGGCGGATTGGAAAATTGTGGTTGTCGGAGTTACTTAAAGTGAGCATGTCATTGATCAGGGATGACATCAGGGCGCCTTCCTGTTGAATGGTGTCAAGAAATCCCTGTTTTTTCTGGTCATCGGCATTGTGGCAGCAGTCGGCGGCAGTGAGGATGACGGACAGGGGGGTGCGCAGTTCATGGGAAGCGGCGGCGATAAAAGCGGTCTGGCGGCGGCGGTTCTCGATGATGGGCTGTAAAAGCCTGCCTGTAAAAAAGAAGGAAAAGAGCGTCAGGAGAAGAATAGCTGTCACATCGATCAGGAGAAACCGAAGCCTCTGCTTTTGAATCTGCTCATGCAGAAAATCCAGGGAGCGCAGTACTACCATCTGCAGAGAGGAGTCATTTCGGTTCAGTTCAATGACACTGGCGTAGAATTCATGCCTGCCGCCATTGGGATTGAAAGGAAACTCAGCGTGAAAGCAGGTATTGTAGAGGCCGGAGCTGATTTCCTCCCCGTTGACCACATGATCATGCTCAAAGATAGAGTGGTAGGTGTCGAGACATTTTTCCAGAAGTTCTTCGGTATCCGTTATTTCAGAAAAATCCACAAGACGATTGTAAAGAAACGGTATGCCGTTATCCATAACAAAGAAGGAATAATTGCCGCGGGATTCCATCTTAGAGAGCCATTCCATGGAGATGACGGACTGCTGCTCTAAACTGGTGGCAATGGTATTGATATCGTTCTGAAAAGAAGTATATTGGTTGTCGTAGAGCCCCTTTTCCGAGATATAGAGATAACAAAGGGACATGACGATCATAATGGCGGCGGTGATGCCTGCGCACATTGCAGTCAGATACAGGTGTACTTTCTGAAACATGGTTCCTCCGTATATCCTCAACCGGGTTTAACGATGCAATAACCGACACCTCGGACGGTCTTAAGGGTGAGATGGCTGCCTACGCTCTTTAATCGTCTGCGGAGAAAATGAATATAGTTGTCCAGATTGCCTTCCTCCACGTCACTGTCAGGGCCCCAGACTTTTAAGAGCAGTGTGGAGCGGGGAACCGTGGCTTCGCCGCTTTTTAGGAGTGTTTCCAGAAGCGCGGATTCCCGCTTGGAAATGGTACAGCTTCCTGCCGGGCCGGTCAGGCGGCTCTGATTGGATGACCAGGTAATATCGAACAGGGTGACACTTTCTTCATCCACAATCTGATGCGGCCGTCTTGTCACGCAGCGGATCCGTGCCAGAAGTTCTTCCAGGGCAAACGGTTTGACCAGATAGTCATCGGCGCCCATATCCAGGCCGGTCACTTTATCGGAAAGGGTGCCAAGCGCGGTGATCAGAATGATGGGTGTGTAGATGCCGCTTCCACGCAGGGCTTCAAGGACATCGGTGCCTTCCATGCAGGGAAGCATACGGTCTAAGAGGATGACGTCATAGATGTTCTGTTCCCCATAAAAAAGGGCGTCTTCCCCATCAAAACAGGAGTCCACGGTAAAGCCGGCCTGGGTCAGCCCATAGGTGAGGGTTTCATTCAGTTTTGCATCGTCTTCGGCTAGGAGTATTCTCAT
>CAYUKT010000333.1:0-3127 GCA_964445285.1 uncultured Bacteroides sp.
GGAATTACAGGCAATTCAGGCAAAGTATAAGAATAAGAAAGATAATGATTCCATGATGGCCATGAATATGGAGACAAAGGCTGTCTATGCGAAGTATGGGGTGTCTCCTTCCGGAAGCTGTGTTCAGCTTTTGATACAGATGCCCATTTTGCTTGCTCTTTATCGGGTCATTTATAATGTTCCTGCTTATGTAAGTAAAGTTAAGGAAGCATTTTTTCCTCTGGTTGATAAATTGATTGCACAAGAGGGAAGCAAAGAATTTATTCAGTCTTTTTCCAATGCCAAAATATATGCCAAGCAGTTTGAAAATGAAAATTTTATTGGCGGTGTAACTTCTTATGTACAAAATACTTTTGTGGATGTCCTGAATAAGGCTTCCAGCGCTGAATGGCTTAGTCTGAAAGAGAATTTTTCAAGTTTATCGGCAGATATAGATAATACGGTATCTTTGCTTGATAAATATAATAACTTTTTAGGACTCAGCATGTCGAATACGCCTGCTTTTACTTTTCATGAGGCAAGGACTAACGGATCTTATGTGATGATGATTGCTGCATTTGCAATTCCGGTACTTGCGGCAGTGACACAGTGGATCAATGTTAAATTGATGCCCCAGCAGGATACACAGAGCGGTAATGCGAATGATCAGCAAAATGCTATGATGCAGTCCATGAAAACCATGAATATGGTGATGCCTATCATGTCTGCTGTTTTATGTTATACACTTCCCGCAGGTATGGGACTTTACTGGGTAGCTGGTGCAGTGGTAAGAAGTATTCAGCAGATTGTGATCAACAAACATATCGATAAGATGGATCTTGATGAGCTGATCAAGAAAAATGAAGAAAAAGCCAAGAAAAAGATGGAAAAAGCCGGTGTTCGTGCCAGCCAGATGTCTGCTTATGCAAATATGAATACAAAAAATATGAACAGCATGGCATCAAAAACTTCTGTAAAATCTTCTATGACACAGGAAGAAAAAGATGAGCTTGTCAAGAAATCTACAGAATACTACAATAAAAATGCGAAACCTGGCAGCATGATGGCTAAAGCAAATATGGTGAGACAGTATAACGAAAAGAATAATAAGAAATAGTTTAGGAGGGGTAAAAATGGATTATATTGAAGTATCTGCAAAGACTGTTGATGATGCAATTACGGAAGCATGTCAAAAATTAGTGGTTACCAGCGATAAATTAGAATACGAAGTAATAGAAGAAGGATCTGTCGGTTTTCTTGGTATTGGTTCTAAACCTGCTATGATCAAGGCAAAGGTAAAATCTTCTGTACAGGATATTGCAAAAGATTTTTTAAGAGATGTGTTTGAAGCTATGGATCTTACCGTAGTGATTAATGTGGAATATGATGAAATTGAAAATTCCATGAATATTGAATTAAGCGGTGATGAGATGGGAGTTTTAATCGGTAAGAGAGGACAGACTCTTGATTCTTTACAGTATTTGGTATCTCTGGTAGTAAACAAAGGGGTAGAGAATTATATCAGAGTAAAAGTAGATACGGAAAATTATCGTCAAAGAAGAAAAGAAACCCTGGAGAACCTTGCTAAGAATATCTCTTATAAAGTAAAGAGAACAAAGAGACCTGTATCTTTAGAGCCTATGAACCCTTATGAGAGAAGGATCATTCACTCCGCGCTTCAAAATGATAAATATGTGACAACTTACAGCGAAGGAGAAGAGCCTTTTAGACATGTGGTTGTGACCTTAAAGAAATCTGATAAAGGTGATAGAAGGTTTGAGAGAAGTTATGACAGGAATTCCGGAAAAGAATAGATTAGAAGGAATATTTAAAAACCGGTAGGCATCAGCTTGCCGGTTTTTCATAAGGAGTATTTATGAAGACAGATACGATTGCTGCTATTGCTACGGCTATGTCTGATTCAGGAATTGGAATCATCAGGGTAAGTGGTGATGAAGCAGTTGAGATTGTTAATAAAATATATCAAAATGTACATTATGAGAAAATATTGAAAAAGTATAAATCTCATACAATTCATTATGGTTTCATTACGGAAGAAGATGGGACTATTATAGATGAAGTCATGGTATCTGTTATGAAGGGTCCTCGCAGTTATACAATGGAAGACACGGTGGAGATTAATTGTCATGGCGGTATCTTAATGATGCAGAAAATTCTCTCTATTGTCATGAAAGCCGGTGCCAGGATTGCGGAACCAGGTGAATTTACCAAACGTGCTTTCTTAAATGGAAGAATCGATCTTTCCAAAGCGGAAGCCGTGATGGATATCATTCATGCTAAAAATGAATTTGCCTTACGATCTTCCATAAAACAGCTAAAGGGTTCTGTCTCTGATAAGATAAAGAAATTGAGAGAGGAAATCCTTTATGAGATAGCATTTATAGAATCAGCATTGGATGATCCGGAACATATCAGTCTGGAAGGCTATCAGGAAAGACTCTTAAGTAAATCAGAAGATATTATATTGAATTTAGATAAATTATTAGATTCTGCAGATGATGGCAGGATATTAAAAGAAGGAATTCATACAGTGATTGTCGGTAAACCGAATGTGGGAAAGTCGTCTCTTCTTAATATCCTGGCGGGAAAAGAAAGAGCAATTGTCACTGATGTGGCAGGTACTACCAGAGATACTTTGGAAGAGACAATAACACTTGACAATATTACTTTAAATGTGATAGATACCGCAGGGATTCACAATACGGAAGATATTGTAGAGAAGATCGGAGTGGAAAAAGCCAAAAAGATTTCAGAAGAAGCGGATTTGATTCTTTATGTGATTGATGCATCTATGCCGCTTGATGAGAGTGACAGAGATATTATCAAAATGATTATGCAGAAAAAAACCATTATTCTTTTGAATAAGTCTGATTTAAAAGAAATGATAGATGAACAGTCTGTGGTGGATGTTATGAATGATATCACTTCTGATACTTTATCATTAACAGGGACAGATCATTATCAATTTGTGAAAGAAGATATAGAAAAAAATGATAATTTAACATATCAAAAAATAAAAGGTACTGATCATCCTGTTTATATCATAAAAACTTCTACAAAAGAAGAATATGGGATAGAATTATTGACATTTTTAATCAAAGATATGTTTTTTCATGGACAACTTAAT
>CAYUKT010000334.1:0-3124 GCA_964445285.1 uncultured Bacteroides sp.
AACTGCAGATTCCAAGAAAATACTGGAATCGTCTGCAAAAAGGTGAGATAATAGAAGAAGATGGCAGGACTTTTACACCGGATATGGTGCTGGGAGCGCCGAGGAAGGGGATAAAAGTTTCTTACTGCACGGATACCAGACCTACGGAGGGCATTGTGCGAAATGCGGCCGGAGCGGATCTTTTTATCTGCGAAGGGATGTACGGCGAACCGGATAAAGTGCAGAAGGCCAGGGAATATAAACATATGACGTTTTATGAGGCGGCGGATCTTGCGTTTCGTGCGGGTGTGCAGGAACTGTGGCTGACACATTACAGCCCTTCCCTGATTCGTCCGGAAGACTATATGCAGGAAGTCAGGAAGATTTTTCCAAATGCGGTCGCCGCCAAAGATTGCAGAAGTGTCGATCTTCTGTTTGCAGAAGATTGAGTATTCGGGATTCACACCTTGACAACAGTTGGAAATGAAAGTTTCCGTGGCGTGTCATCGCAGGCATGGAGGGTTGTGTATGAAGGGTTCAAGGACAATAAAAACCGTTATTATTGCAGTGGTTCTTGCGGCACTGGTTTTGGGATATTATTTTTATCTGAGCCAGAAGACCGGTAAAGAGGCGGCGGAAGAGGTCGTGCAGATCACAGCGGTGCAGAGTGTGCTCATGAAAGATCTGGAGCGCAATTATCCGCCCACGCCCAAGGAAGTGCTCAGATATTATTGCCAGATCACGCAGTGCTTCTATAATGAAGAGTACAGCGAGGAAGAACTGCTGGAGCTGGCGGCAAAGATTCAGGAACTTTATGATGACGAGTTAGTGGCCAATAAGTCCCAGGAAGATTATCTGAATGATCTGAAGACTGAGATCGCAGATATGAAACAGAATCAGTATACGATCACCGGTTATGAGATTTCGGCAAGTACAGATGTGGAATACTTTGTGGAAGATGGACGTTCCTGCGCCAGGATGTATTGCACCTTCAACTTGAAACAGGCTGGAGCCACAGGCACAACGGCTTCCATGGAACAATTTGTCCTGCGTCAGGATGAGGATGAGCACTGGAAGATCCTGGGATGGGAACTGGTAGAGTAAACGCGGCATAGTAAGGGATAATGGCAGATGGTATGTGCATATGGTCTGCGGCGGATAAGTGTGCCAGGCGGGAGACGGATATATGAGTACGGTTGATATATTAGCGATAGAGACATCCTGTGACGAGACGGCGGCGGCGGTAGTGCGGAATGGAAGAGAAGTTCTCTCCAATATCATTTCTTCCCAGATCGACCTGCACACGCTCTACGGCGGCGTGGTTCCGGAGATCGCATCGCGCAAGCATATCGAGAAGATAAATCAAGTGGCGGGTGAGGCCCTGCGGGAGGCGGGCAGGAAACTGTCTGACATGGATGCTATTGCGGTGACCTACGGGCCTGGGCTTGTGGGAGCGCTCCTGGTAGGTGTGTCTGCGGCCAAGGCCATCAGTTTTGCATCGGGAATCCCCTTGATCGGTGTCCATCACATTGAGGGGCATATCAGTGCAAATTATATAGAAAATAAAGAATTGGAACCACCTTTTGTCTGCCTGGTTGTGTCGGGCGGACATTCTCATTTGGTGGTCGTCAGGGATTATGGTGAATACGAGATCCTGGGGCGTACCAGGGATGATGCGGCAGGAGAGGCTTTTGACAAAGTGGCACGAGCCATCGGATTAGGATATCCCGGCGGACCTAAGATTGATAAAGTCTCCAAAGAAGGAAATCCCGAGGCGATTTCTTTCCCGAGGGCCAAAGTGGGGGATTCTGATTATGATTTTAGTTTCAGCGGCCTGAAATCGGCGGTGCTCAATTACCTCAATTCTTGTGAGATGAAAGGGATTGCAATATGCCAGGCGGATGTGGCGGCTTCTTTCCAGAAAGCGGTGGTGGATGTGCTGGTGGAACATTCCATACATGCGGTTGCGGAAACCGGTATGAAAAAGTTTGCCATAGCCGGTGGTGTGGCATCGAATTCGGCACTGCGGTCTGCTTTGGAAAAAGAATGTCATAAACAGGGAATCGCTTTCTACCACCCTTCGCCCATCCTCTGTACAGATAATGCGGCGATGATCGGCGCGGCGGCCTACTATGAATACCAAAGGGGCGTGCGGCATGGATATGATCTCAATGCGGTGCCCAATCTGAAGCTGGGGGAAAGATAAAAGAAAGAGGACTCTGATCATGAAAGAGAAATGTACGGCGATTCTGCTTGCGGCGGGACAGGGCAGGCGGATGCACAGCAGCGTGCAGAAACAATACCTGCTGTTAGGAGATAAACCAGTCATTTATTATTCTTTAAAAACATTTCAGGACAGTTTCATTGATGATATTATTCTCGTGACGGGCAATGGGGATGAGGCATATTGCCAGAAAGAGATTGTGGATAGATATCATTTTACCAAAGTGAAAGAAATTGTTGCCGGAGGCCGGGAACGGTATGATTCCGTCTACAATGCCCTGCAGGTTATGAAAAAGAAGGAAATGCAGATTCCAGATGAAGATGGCTTTGTGTTTATCCACGATGGGGCAAGACCATTTCTGACGGAGGAGATTTTGCAGCGGACGCTGGAGGCTGCGACAACAGATCATGCCTGCGTGGCGGGAATGCCGGTTAAAGATACCATTAAAGTGGTGGATGAGAAGGGCTATGCGTTACAGACGCCAGATAGAAACAGTCTCTGGCAGGTACAGACACCGCAGGTGTTTGATAGCCGCCTTATTATAGAAGCTTATGAAAGGCTCATGCAGGAGAAAGACAGTCTGGCGGCCAAAGGAATCAGAATTACCGATGATGCTATGGTGGTGGAGACTTTGATAGGACACTCAGTCAGACTGGTGCAGGGATCTTATGAAAATATCAAGATCACTACGCCGGAAGATCTGGTGACAGCGGAGGCATTTTTAAGTCGTGGATAAAGGCATTATTTCACGACTTTTTATGTGGATAAAACTTTTTTTGGATTTTGGATAAAATAGGTTGACACTGTATTTTATTTTTGCTAGAATAATCTTTGCGCTGACCGAGAGGAAGGACGCAAAACGAACTTGGAGAGGTATCGAAGTGGTCATAACGAGGCGGTCTTGAAAACCGTTTGTCCGCA
>CAYUKT010000335.1:0-3119 GCA_964445285.1 uncultured Bacteroides sp.
CGCCCTCATAGCTATACCTGGCCAGGATCACACTATCTTTCAAGCCGTCTCCATCTATATCCCGGCAGGTAACTCCCTTGAGCGCATAGAGATTGTCATACTCCCCCATGGGCTGCAGGACGGACACGATGTCCCCCTGCTCGTTCACCAGATAAATCATAAAAATATCATAATCCGCAATCCGATATGTCCCCGGCGTCACCTGCAGCTTGCCTAACTTGCCAAAAGTCCTGAAATAACACTGTTCCGGAATGATGCGGAAGTTATTTCTCTGCAGTTCCCGCAGCGTGGACGCCGTGTACAGAAATTCCGTGGAATTTCCATCCCTGACAAAGGCCGTGATAGTCTCCGCGCTTTTGTTCATGCCGAAGCGGTTGATCTTATCAGAAATCCTGTAATCCCTGTAAAATCTGTCTCCCGCCTTATCCTGAAAAAGCACATCCCCAACCTTATAAGTCTTACCCTCATACATCCCGCTCTCATTGACACAGGAAGTGATAAGAATGATATCCATCCTGCCGTCCCGGTTTAAATCCTGAAAAGACACTGCCGCAATGGACTGTATCGGCTGCCTCATACGCCCTTTCACACAATAATTGGTCTCCAGCTGCTCCGTCCGATAAAGGATCTGCCCCTCCACATCCACGACAAACACCGCCAGCCGGTTATACTGCTCGTCAAAAGCCGGCACCATCAGGATACTGTCCTCATCATCCGGATCCAAAGCAAAAATCTGATCTTCCACCACCCGGAAACCGCTGTCTGCTATCCCGCTTCGATCTTCTATGGACATCAGGCGGTCATAATATGCCTCATATTCCGCGAGCACAGCCCCCTCGTCTGTCCCTGCCGGCGCGGCCTGCACAGAACCAGGCCGCAACAGGCAGCAGACCAGGATTACAGTCAGTACAAATGCGGTTCTATATCTACCCTTGCTCATTCGTCATACCCCTGGTTATATCCACAGTTACATTCCCGTCCACAAAGCGAACCTCCTACGGTAAGTCCCACAAACCAGCTTTTAGGATTGACTCATCTGGTCAAGTAACTGTATCTTAATATCATAAAGCCGGCTGGAAAGATCCACATACACCTTATGCGGATTTACCAGACGCCGCGTCTCGTCCCAGAGTGTATCCTGCTCCTTCTTGCAGTACTCCCGGATATCCATGACTTTCGGGGAAGTATAACAGCACTCTCCCCCCTTAAATACCTGCACCATCAGATCCCTCATCTGATAGCTGCCAGGCGCCAGCCTGGTCTTCTTCCAGGGTTCCATGGGATCAAACAGGAGAAGGGACTCGTTCTCGTCAAACACCTCATCCACCAGACAGATCAGATCCGCTTTGATCTTCCCGCTCTCCTTATCGTAAACACGATACACCGTCTTATTGCCGGGATTCGTCACTTTCTCTGAATTTTCCGAAAGCTTGATCTTCGGAATGAACTTACCATCCTTACCCATGATCGCCGCCAGCTTGTACACACCGCCGAAGGACGGACAATCCTTGGATGTGATCAAATGCGTACCCACACCCCAGGATGTGATCTTGGCGCCCTGGTCTTTCAAACTCTGGATCAGGAACTCGTCCAGATCATTGGATGCAGAAATCACCGCGTCCGGGAATCCCGCCTCATCCAGCATCTTTCTGGCCTTTTTGGACAGATAAGCCAGATCGCCGCTGTCCAGACGGATACCATAGAAGGTAAGCGGTACACCAGCCTCCCGCATCTCTTTAAATACGCGTATTGCATTTGGCACGCCTGACTTTAAGGTATCATACGTATCCACCAACAAAATGCAGGCCGAAGGATACATGTCCGCATAGGTTTTAAAAGCCGTATACTCATCCGGAAAACTCATGATCCAGCTGTGGGCATGGGTTCCTTTCACCGGCACATCGAAAAGCTGCCCGCAGAGCACGTTCGAAGTGCCCACACACCCGCCGATGACTGCCGCCCGCGCGCCATACGTACCCGCATCCGGCCCCTGGGCCCGGCGGAGGCCAAACTCCATGATCCCGTCTCCCTGCGCCGCATAACAAACCCTGGCTGCCTTGGTGGCAATCAGGCTCTGATGATTGATGATATTTAAAATGGCCGTCTCCACCAATTGTGCCTGCATGATCGGCGCGATTACTTTCACCAACGGCTCCCTGGGAAACACCACCGTTCCTTCCGGGATCGCATAAATATCCCCCGTAAACCGGAAACCCGCCAGATACTCCAGAAAGTCCTGGTCAAAAATGCCGAGACTCGCCAGATAGGCAATATCTTCCTTGTCAAAATGCAGTTCCTTAATATACTGAATCAGCTGCTCTAAACCCGCCGCAATAGCAAATCCGCCATCACAGGGATTGTTGCGGTAAAAGGCGTCAAAAATAACGGTCTCATTCTGATCCTTATTCTTAAAATATCCCTGCATCATCGTAAGCTCATACAGGTCGGTAAGCAGTGTCAGATTCTGTCTGTCCATGGTTTTCCCTCCATCACCGGGTATGGTGTTTTCTATTGTGGTTTCTATAAGGAATTTATTTTTTTAATCATACACCCTTTTGTGGAAATAGGAAAGGGTGCAAAGGTGTAATTAATATCGAAAATAACTTGGTAAATGGTTCTTGCGGAAGGGAAAATGTGGAAGAGTCCAAATCTAAACAGTACGACAATTTAGAATGTACTGCCTGCGATACCGAATATCAGAAACAATTTCCGTCTTGGGTAATGGGGACCAAAATAATCTTGTTTGGGCCTCTTTATTCTTCTGCAAAATATCCCAATAATTCACTATACATATCCTGTGCAGATAAACAAGTATCTATTAAGTATCCCCTCTCATCCGCAAACTCTTTTAATCCTCTGTAATAATAAAGTTTATACCGTTCATTAATAATAAAAGGGATTATATTATGTTTCAAACATTCTTTAAATACTATCAAACGCCCTACCCTGCCATTGCCATCTGGTAATGATATGATGGAAATCCCAAAAAGAAGCTGCCCTATGGGCAGCTCCCTGTATTCATTTTGCTTGTGCCATTGAGAATAAAGTATCTTGTAAAAGTTTAGAGAAATTGATATTATTTTTTTCAGCAAAAGTATTCAGCCATGCAGGAATAGTAA
>CAYUKT010000336.1:0-3117 GCA_964445285.1 uncultured Bacteroides sp.
AAATATTCTTAAATATTACACTGATATTAGTTATGTTACTTCTATTCGGTTCCGTTTTCCATTGGTTTACAAGCACACCCCTATGGGTTCTCATGATTATGGGGTTTGTCATATACATTGTTTCGATCATTTTAAATCTACTTTGTATGCAACAGGAAGCACAGGAAATCAACGCTCTTATCAAAAAGAGGAACAGCAAAAAAAGTCAATGAACTTAAATGGAGAAGATATCTATGTTGAAGAAAAAAGAACGCGTATTATCTGCTGTCACTTTTATTTATTTATTATGTTTTATGTTTCGTTTTATGGAATACTTCCTATTACGCACTGATGAAACATTTTGGGGAGAAGCCTTTATTCATAAACTGATAGGTATTGTAATTCTTTTTATTGCAGTAAAACAGTATCACTTCAAACTTGCTGAGATAGGATTTACACAAAATAAAATATTGTACAGACTGTCAGAAGGTTTCGCCTTCGGTCTATTTGTATTTGTGCCCGCATATTTAGTTGAGGTTATGATCGCCGTGATGCAGGGTGAATTTGAAAATCTTAAACTGTATGTAAGCGCTTATTCTGTTAATGGTACGATTGGCAATCAGACAGGCCTTCTTTTCTTTGTGATCTGTATCATCGGAAATATCATCAATGTGATTATGGAAGAAGGTATTTTCAGAGGATTATTTCAGAAAATTCTGGAAAAGAAATATTCCTTTATTATAACTTCCATTATTACCTCTGTTCTGTTTGGGCTATGGCATATCATGGCTCCTGCCAGAAGCTATTATGACGGAACAATGAGTTATAGAGGTTTTGTTGCAAACGCTATATTACTGGTTGTTACATCAAGTTTAGTAGGCTTCAAATTTGTGTTAATGACAAAATTAACCCGCAGCTTATATATGGCAATGGGACATCATTTCATAAACAATACTATTGTCAATATTCTCCATGTTGTTTCAAGTACAGGCATAGATAAGTTTATGGTTGTAAGAATAAGCATTGCACAGACAATATCGTTTATCATTATATTGATCTGGTATTGCATTGCGCAACGTAAGAAATATCCGAACTGCCAAAATGTCTGCCATGAAATTCCTGCCAACCGTTTATTCCCTGACAAATGACTGGTCATTCGCCGGGATCCCTGCCTCATCAGATATATAACGTTCTACTTTCATATGCAGATCATATTTATCCCGGAGTTCCGTGATTTTCGCCATCATAGACGAAGCATGGTGGGCATCAATTGCCTGCTGGTTGATCCAGCTGTCGATCAGCAGCACCGTTTCATCATCCTCCATCGGGAAAAAATATTCATATCTGAGATTTCCTTCCTCCGCACGGATGTCTCTGACAACTCCACTTGCGATCATTTCTTCTGCAAATTTTCGGGCATTTCCATTCACACCGCTATAATAGATATTTACTGTAACTGCCATTTTATATACCTCCTGTGATTTATTCCATTTCGTTTTATATAGTCTTGATTAAGCCTCTCAATAAAATTTATTTCATTAAGTCCGCCAGGGTAATTCCATCAAAATATTCATTGATAAGCCTGTAAAACTCTGTCCACATAGGCAGCGTCTTACAGGCATCAGCCCGTTCACACATATCTGCATCACAGCCAAGGCAGGCCACCGGCGCCAGATCTCCCTCTGTGAGACGTAAAATATCCCCAACCCGGTATTTCTCCGGCTCGGCCGTCAGCCGATACCCGCCGCCTTTTCCCTGAAGTCCTTCAATCATCTTGTTTTTTGTCAAAACAGGAAGAATACGTTCCAGATACTTCAAAGAGATATCCTGCCTCTCGGCTACCTCCTTCATAGGGATATAACCCTCCCCGTAATTTCCTGCCAGATCAATCATCACTCGAAGTGCATATCTGCCCTTTGTTGAAATCATCATAGCACTCACACCTGCCTTTGCCGGCAATTATACTATACATCCCCTGTTTCTCATAATAATCCTGCAGGGCGTTCTTGATCGGTCATTCCGTAAAGAGCGGCGTTGACAGATACCGATCGCCTGTATCGGGCAAAAGGACCACAATGTTCTTCCCTTCGTTTTCAGGGCGTTTGGCGAGTTCTATCGCCGCAAAAACTGCCGCGCCCGAAGAAATGCCTACGAGAACTCCCTCACTCTGTCCGATCATTCTGCCAATCTCAAATGCATCCTCATCGGAAACCGGAAAGACTTCATCATAAATCTCCGTATTCAAAACATCCGGAACAAAACCGGCCCCAATACCCTGAATCTTATGAGTCCCCGCAACACCAGTAGAAAGTATTGCGGAAGATTCCGGTTCAACAGCAACCACCTTAATGGCAGAGTTCCTGGATTTCAGATATTCCCCCACGCCTGTGATCGTACCGCCTGTACCCACTCCTGCCACAAAGATATCCACCTTACCATCCGTATCTTCATAAATTTCGGGGCCTGTACTCTCTCTGTGCGCCTTCGGATTGGCTGGATTGACAAACTGACCAGGTATAAAACTGTCCGGAATCTCTCTGGCCAGTTCATCCGCCTTTTCAATAGCACCTGTCATGCCTTTAGACCCTTCACTGAGTACCAGTTCGGCACCGTAAGCTTTCATAAGCTGACGCCGTTCTACCGACATGGTTTCAGGCATCACAATAATGATCCGGTAGCCTCTTGCCGCCGCCACAGCCGCAAGACCAATCCCTGTGTTTCCGGAAGTAGGCTCAATGATAACGGAATTTGGTTTCAATTTGCCGCTTCTCTCCGCCTCGTCAAGCATTTCTTTCGCCACACGGTCTTTGACAGAACCCGCCGGGTTAAAATATTCCAGCTTAGCAAGGATTTTTGCTTTCAGGCCATATGCCTTTTCAATATGGGTCAACTCCAAAAGTGGTGTCCTGCCGATCAGCTGATCGGCTGATGTATAAATATTTGACATGATACTGCCTCCTGTCTGCTCCTTCTTCCGGAGCCTCAAATTACCGGCCGTAGAATAATATAACACCCGTTATCATTCGACCGGTCGACTGTCTTTGTGTCTACAGACTATTTTACCGCATCAAAGCCATTTTGCAAGTCTGCAATGATATCGTCAATATGTTCTGTACCAATGGAAAGGCGGATGGTATT
>CAYUKT010000337.1:0-3097 GCA_964445285.1 uncultured Bacteroides sp.
AAGTATTGAAAGAAGTTCCGGCAGATTTACCATTTCGCGGACCGAAAATATATACAAAAGGAGATTACCATTATCATTGTAATGTGACTGGTAAGTTTGTATGGTTTCAGGGATACGAAGAAATATTTTATAGGGATGAAAAAATATACGAGTGTTATTTTCATGGAGGGGACATTCGATAACGGAGAATGATATGAAAGAGAAAATTACTTTATGCGGAGACAATTGCATAGCGTGTCCAAGGTACAACGCTCATAGCGAAACAGAATTAAGAAATGTTGCTAAATTGTGGTATAGAGTCGGCTGGCGGGATACGGTGGTTTCCAATGAGGAAATCGCCTGCACAGGTTGTTCTTCGCATAAATCCTGTACCTATGGATTGGTTGACTGTACAAATATGCATGGTGTTGAGAAGTGTAATCAGTGCAAAGAGTTTCCGTGCGAAAAGATTGAGGACATGCTGGAACGTTCCAGGGAATATCAGAAAAAGTGTAAAGAGATATGTTCAGAAAAAGAATATACTGCGTTGGAGAAAGCTTTCTTTGATAAGGGAGGTAATCTTAGGAAATAGATATTTATTAGTTGTTCAAATCGAATAGAACTTTCCCAAATCGTCAGACTATAAAAAGGTCCAATGAATCTAGAAAGGGCATAAGAGTTTATTAAAATGACACAAATTTATGAACTAAATAGGTTTATTGTGTTATAATATCACAATAAAGGCAAATTTATTATGTGGTAGAGCGAGTTGTTTGGAGAAATGTGCAATGCAACACCAGAAGAGCAGATTAAGTATTTTTTTTAATTAAATTGACTGTATATTTAATGAGAAGAGAAGATGCGGGAACACTTGAAGAAAGAAATATTGGATTTGCGTATTAATAGATAGAGCAGGACTTGTTGCCCTGCTCTATTTAGGCAGTTGTTTGCATAGGAGATATGTAATTAATGAAATATGAAAATTCAAAAGAAAGAAGCAGGAGGAATAAAAAAAGAAAACCCCTCATTATCTCGATCGCCGTACTGGGTTTATTGCTTACAGCCTGCGGTACACCGTCAATAGGGTCAGATGGAAATTTTGATGGATTAGAAGCTTTCGACACCAAGGAGGCTTCCGATAGAGAAAAGCTTTCCGGCGAGGGCGATATCGGGGAAGAACCGCAGGAATGGCCCAAGGAACAAGACAGTTGCAAGGTGCAGGAACTTAGCGGATATCTGTATGAACATATTTCCGCAAGCCCTTATGCCGGCGCTGAAATTACGATAACGGATTATGAGGGAGAAATGTTAGAAACCGAGTGGGATGAGCCTTCGGCTTATCGGTTTGCGGGAGAGGCAGATGTGATATGGCAATATTACAATTCCCTTGCAGAAATGGAAAAGGCGTTAAATGAGGCGGCTATGCAGGAAACGGATGGGAGTTCGCTTCATTTTCTGTACTATACCTTTCCCATGACGGAGAATGACCATGCTCTCGACCTGTACCACGTTCTGAAAAGAAAATTTGATACAAAGGAACAGCCTCTGACAGCATGGAGCGCAGATGACGGGAAGATGTTTCATTTTATACAGGAAACGATGGATGAAATAGACGGCTATGAGTTTTCCTGTCTGCAGAGTCGGCGCTCAAAGATCAATCTTTATGTGAAGGATAGGGCGGCGTACGGACTTACCCTGTTAAATGCGCCGTTGGAAGGTGATGACGAGACCCTGGAATATGTGTTTGATGATGTTTTCCAGCGCTATGGTGATGACGGGAGCGGCTGGGGGTTGGATGAGGAAAGCTTGTATTGGATTGACCATGAAGAGCGGCTGACCGAGTTATCGGATCCCAAGCGCAGCTTTTGGGAAGTCCGTGGAATTGATGAGAATTGGGAATCCTCTGGAGACGAAGGGATTATGCGGTATTTCGGCCTGCTTGTGGAGGCTGATTATGAACTGCCGCTTACGGAGAATGGCAGGATGCTTTCCCTGCACTTCTCGCTTGCGCCGGAAGATGGGGATTTGGAATTTCGCTATTATCTCCTGAACGGTTACTGTATGGATGAAACCTATGAAATGACAGTGACAGATATGGAGACCGGTGAAGTGCTGCAGGAGCGCAGCCTGTCTTTGAGTATTGAGCTGCCGGATACGATCACCTACCCGGACTTAAACGGTGACGGTTATGCAGACATGCGGGTCGGCGCACCGGTACATATAAGTGGCGCGAAAGCAGAGGAGGAATATTATTCGCCGCCCTCTTATCTGCTCTGGGATCCGCAGACGCAGCAATTTGAGCGCAGGACGGAAAAAGAGGTGGAAAACAGCAGACAGGCGGTGGCAAACGGCCTGACGGAGGAAGAGCAGGAGGAAAAGACCAAACGGGAAAGGATAGATTTTTTTGCGCCTCTTTGGGAGCTGCCGGAGTGGGCCGAGCCGGGGGACTATATCAAACTTACGGGCGACAAGATGTTGGAATACGAGGTGCAGGAAGGAGACAGCCTCTGGCGTATCAGTGAACGTTTTTATGGGAGTGGATACAAGTGGACGACAATCGTGCGGGCTGAGGATGCGCCGAAAGATCCGGATTATCTGTTGGTAGGTGAGACGGTGTCTATGCCGGAGATTATGTATATCCGCAAGGATCCGTATTCCAGAGGCGGACTGCGTTCCGAGGGGAGTTTTCAGATTGAACAGCCGGATGGGTTTGCCTATTATTTTCTGTCTGGCGATGTGTCTTATGCGCCTTGGGAGGAAGAGAACCAGATTCACAGTCTGCCGGTAACGAATCCTGTGGAGGAAAATCCATTCCATGATCCGGAGGATTGGGAAGCATTTCAGGCGGAAGTGATACGGTGCAGCGAAGAACTTTGTCCGGGAAGAGTGTCGAACCTCACTTTTGAAAAAAGTCATATGGAGGATGGCTGTGACCTGTACGGGTACTACTTCGAGTATGATACGGGGGAAGAAATCATAGAGTATGTGGATTTCTTTAAGTTTGGCAAAGATAATATGGCGGAAGTGATCGGCGTGCGAAAGCAGGAGCCGAACACTGTGTTAGTGAATACCGTCCGCTATGTGGCGGCCAGTTTCACCGATTACGGCGGCAAGCCGG
>CAYUKT010000338.1:0-2153 GCA_964445285.1 uncultured Bacteroides sp.
ATCTCCACTATATGCGCCCTGCCCGTTTATATATGTCACGCCGATATCCAGATCCTCTAAGAGGCACTGGGCAATCTGTGACGACTTACCGCTGATGATATAGATGAGTTTGGCCTCATCCCTGCCGTAAAGCACAATGTCCATTACCAGGGACGTGCAGATAGCAGAGATAGCCGCATACAGGGCAGCGTTGATATCCCGGAAGACAATACCGGACAGCGTAACCACCACGGCATCCATGATAAAGAATATCTTACCCGTCTTCAAATGCGGAAACCGCAGCCGCAGGGCCTTGATGATAATATCCACCCCGCCTGTGGTCGCCCCTGCCCTGAAAATCACCCCTACCGAGATCGCTATCAGTACACCGCCTGAAAGCGCTGCCAGCAGGATATCATCCGTAGCCGGCCCAAAGGGTGCCAGCAGATTGGTAAAGACCGAGATCAGCGCAGTCGCATAAATAGAAGAAAGAGTCAGTCCCAGGCCAAACTTCCAAATCCCAAAGATAAGGATCGGTATGTTGATCAACATGATCAGCGTACCCGTACTCACGGGCACGATCCTGCTTAAGATAATGGAGATACCGGTCACGCCGCCGGGCGCCATATCATTGGGATCTGTAAAAAGACTGACACCCGCCGCATATACAAAAGCTGCCGCTGATATAATAATATATTTCTTTAGCAATTCTGTCTTGCTTTTTTTTGATTTTTTTTCAAATTTCCTCTGATTCCCATGTCCCATAACTGATGCTGCCTCTCTTTTTTCTATAGCATAACCATAAATGCCGTAATCTTACGCTTTTTTTCTTTCTGTCTTCTTAAATCGCATACCGCTTGTACCGCTATTGTCATATTTCTTATAATACATTAAAATCCGCATATTTATATACGGATTTTAATGTATTATATCATCAGAAACTATTCGATTACATTTATGTCTTCGAAAAGGAACTCTTACTGCCTGCACCGGACTTCCTAGATACTTGCCCGCACCAGTTTCGGCTGATAGCCATGCTGCTTGAGCGCATCTATGATCTGGTTCTTATGCTGTGTTCCATAAGCTTCCAGGGTAATCCGAAGTTCCACCGCCGCATTGCGGTTGATGGATACGAACTGGTTGTGTTCCAGCTTGATGACATTACCGCTCTCCTTCGCGATCACATCGGACACTCTGCTCAACTCGCCCGGTTTATCGGGCAGAAGCACTGATACCGTAAAGATCCTGTCACGCAGTACCAATCCCTGCTGTACTACAGAAGACATGGTAATTACGTCCATATTACCGCCGCTTAAGATTGCCACAATCTTTTTATTCTTCACATTCAGGTGCTTTAAGGCTGCCGCCGTGAGCAGACCGGAATTTTCCACCACCATCTTGTGATTCTCCACCATATCCAAGAACGCCACCACCAGTTCCTCATCTTCCACGGTAATGATATCGTCCAGATTCTTACTCACATAAGGAAAAATCTTCTCACCCGGCGTCTTGACTGCCGTGCCATCGGCTATGGTGTTTACCTGCTCTAAAGTCAGCACTTTGCCGGCCTTGATGGACGCTTCCATGCAATTGGCACCCGCAGGCTCCACGCCGATAACCTTAATCTTGGGATTCAACAGCTTCGCCAGTGTGGATACCCCGGTAGCAAGTCCGCCGCCGCCGATGGGTACCAGAATATAGTCTACTAAGGGAAGTTCCTTGATGATCTCCATGGCAATGGTTCCCTGCCCCGTAGCCACATCCAGATCGTCAAAAGGATGTACAAAAGTATAGCCATGTTCTTTGGCCAATTCATAAGCATGTGCACAAGCCTCGTCATACACATCCCCGTAAAGAACCACCTCAGCTCCATAGCTTTTGGTGCGATTGACCTTGATAAGCGGTGTGGTAGTAGGCATCACGATCACCGCCTTCACCCCATAGCATTTCGCCGCGTAAGCCACACCCTGGGCATGGTTGCCGGCAGAAGCCGTGATCAGGCCTTTCTCCCGTTCCTCTGTAGTAAGGGTGCTTATCTTATAATAGGCTCCCCGCAGCTTGTAAGCGCCCGTCAACTGCATGTTTTCTGGCTTTAAATAAACCTTATTCCCGGTCTGTGCACTGAAATAATCACTGTACACCAGCTTCGTCTCCGAGGCCACCTCCTTGACAAT
>CAYUKT010000338.1:2163-3087 GCA_964445285.1 uncultured Bacteroides sp.
AAACTTATCCAATGACAATTCTTTCGTTCCCATGTATCTTTCCCTCTCTCCAGATGTCAGGCAGTCAATCTGCCTGCCGCATTTCAAAAACCAAAGTCCCTCATTCTGTACTCTTTCACCCTATTCTGCTTCCACAGCATCATCTGTTTCATCTTCCCCGGAAGCCTTCACATCAAAAAGCGCGTCCACGAACTGATCCGCATCAAATTTCTGCAGATCCTCTATGGTCTCGCCGACACCAATATATTTTACCGGGATCTGCAGCTGTGACTGGATTGCCACCGCAATACCGCCCTTGGCCGTCCCATCCAGTTTCGTCAGAATGATTCCCGTCAAATTGGCTGCTTCGCCAAACTCTTTGGCCTGCTGCAAGGCATTCTGGCCTGTGGTGCCGTCCAAAACCACTAGATTCTCCCTGTGGGCATCCGGGAACTCCCTCGTGATAATCCGGTCAATCTTCTTTAATTCTTCCATCAAATTCTTTTTATTATGAAGCCGCCCCGCCGTGTCGCATAAAAGCACGTCCACATTCCGCGCTTTCGCCGCGCTCACCGCATCATAGATCACACTGGCAGGATCGGCGCCCTCTGTGCCGCCGATCACATCCACCCCGGCGCGGCCTGCCCACTCGCTAAGCTGTTCTCCCGCCGCCGCGCGGAAGGTATCCGCCGCCGCAATCAGCACTTTCCTGCCCTGACTCTTCAATTTACCCGCCAATTTGCCCACTGTGGTGGTCTTGCCTACGCCGTTGACGCCGATCACCAGCACCACCGACTGCCTGGTCTCAAACTCATAGGCGGTCTCCTCCACCCGCATCTGCTCTTTAATGTTGTGAATCAGATATTCCTTGCAGGCGGCAGGTTCCTTGATATGATTCTCCTTCACCTGCTCCCGCAGTTTCTCCAAGATCGCATCCGTGGCCTC
>CAYUKT010000339.1:0-3086 GCA_964445285.1 uncultured Bacteroides sp.
AATCTATTGTGCTATTTATCTAAGAATTTTGAAAAAAGTTGTTGCAATATAGTTAAAATACACAAAAATAGTTTGACACTAATTGGCAAAGAGGGTATAATGAAATACAGCAAAAGAATTTACATAATGGCAGATTATAAATAGGTTGTTCCCCTATTTCCGGACGTTTATTTCTCAGCGGCGGACTTTTTTGATTTTAAGCGATTATTATCATGAGGGGAAAGAGGCTGTTATGCAGCAGGGGTTATAAAAGGAATTGTAGGGTGTAAGGAAGGGGGGAGTCGGTGTCGCCATCTACAGACGCTGGCGCCGGAATGAGTAATCAGGATATTTTACAGGGTATGTCTCTGGAGCAGTTCAAAGCAGTCACAGATGTCTTTCAGCAGTGTTCGGATTCCTATCTGTTTATTCTCGATCTGAATACGGATGTCTATATGGTCTCTGAGAAGGCAACGAAACGTTTTCCGTTTGATAACACAAGGATTGAGAATTGTATCGCAGTACTTAAGGACATCGTTTATCCGTCAGATTATGCAATGCTGAAGGCGGATATTGAAAAGTGCGCTTCGGGAGAACAGGATACGCACGCATTGGAGTACCGCTGGCTTGACCGGAAAGGCAGAGTGGTCTGGATCAGCTGCATGGGTACGGTGGTGACGGGTACCGATGGGCACAGGCTGCTTGTGGGCAGAGTAAGTGAACTGGGCAAGAAGGCGAAGGCGGATAATATTACAGGACTTCGCAGGGAGGCCAGGTTCCGGCTGAATGCGGAGGCACTTTTGAGGGACAAACCGGAGTCTATTCGTTATGTGATGCGTCTCGGTATTGACAATTTCAAGGAAATCAATGAAAAAGAGGGCGTGGAGGCCGGTGACGAAGTCCTGCAGGAACTGGCGGAATGTATCCTGAAGACGGTGGATGAAAAGGTGGATGTCTATCGTCTGATGGCGGATGAGTTTTTGATTGTGGATGCTTCTGATACGGCTTTTAAGAAACCGCGCACAGTCTATAACCAGCTTCAGAAAAAGATAGCGGGCATGGTTAAGAAGAAAGAGTACAGCCGTTTTTACACGGTATCTGCCGGCGTGATAGAAGAGAACTTTACGGGCAGGACTGCGGAAGAGCTTCTGCGGCTTACGGAATTTGCCCTGAACGAGGCCAAGCGCAATGGCAGGAATCAGATGGCAGTATATGATCAGGCATCTTATGATGAGTATTTAAAGAGGCTTGATATGCGCAAAGCGCTCAGAAAGGCCATCAATCATCGGTTTGAAGGATTTGAAGTATATTATCAGCCTATCGTATCCACGCCGGGATATCAATTGGTGGGGGCGGAGGCTTTGCTTCGCTGGCATAGCGATAAATATGGAAATGTGTCTCCGGCAGTGTTTATTCCAATCCTGGAGGAGAGCGGCCTGATCATCCCTGTGGGCAAGTATGTCCTGTGGGAAGCTGCCAATACCTGCAAGAAATGGAAGGAATATATCCCGAATTTTCATATTAATGTGAATCTGTCCTATGTACAGCTTTATCGGAGCGACCTGCTGAAGGATGTGGATAAGTGCATTAAGGAAGTGGGTCTTGATTCCGAGAGTTTGGTGCTGGAACTGACAGAGAGCGGCTATATTGAGACCAATGGGCGGATTAAGGAATTGTTCCGGGAACTGAAGGAAAAGAAGATAGACCTGGCGCTTGACGATTTCGGCACAGGGTACTCCAATATGCGTTATCTGAAAGAGATAGAGGCCAAAACAGTCAAGATCGACAGAAGTTTTGTGGTACAGGCCCTGCAGAATGAGTATGACTATAGTATTATCAGTCATATCATAGACATGGTGCACAGTCTGGGATCTTCCGTGTGCATGGAGGGCATTGAGGAGAAAGAAGAGCTCAACAAGATGATGCAGACCAAACCTGATATGATCCAGGGATATTATTTTGGCAAACCGACTCCGGCTGAGCAGTTTGAGGAACAGTTCCTGCGGACTAAAGATTCTCTTTGATGCGGATGTCAACGTCCACATAATTATTTTCGCTGGCGGGCGCCTCCCCTGTGGTCAGGTAGGTAAACAGGATAGCGAGTGGATTATATCCCTGCAGAAAGGGCTGTTGGCAGATGGTGGCTGCGATCAGTCCTTTTTCCATAAATTCCCTGGTGGTGGGAACCATATCATTGGCGATGACGGTCATATTCTGGTGCCGGCTGGCGGCCATGATGGCGCGGCAGCCGCCGTATACGCCGCCGGCGGTAAAATAAAGTGCATTGATTCCGGGATACCTGTTTAACAGGCCGATGGTCAGTTCATAACTTTCCGATTCATCATCATTGTTGTTTACGATATCCACAATGCGGATATTATCGTAAGAAGATGTCACACGGCGAAAGCCCGCGATGCGCTCCGTATGGCACAGTATGTTCTGGGAACCGGAGACGATGCCCGCAAACACATCCCCTCTGGTCATAAGATGCATGAGCCCGGCAGCAGTCTCGCCGGAACGATAGAAATTACTGCCCACATAGGCTATGCGCTTGGAGTTTTCGATATCGGTATTCAGTGTCACCACAGGGATGCCCTGCTCACAGAGGAGATTGATCTTTTCACGGATGGCATTATCGTTGTAGGGAGAAATGGCCAGCCCGTTAATACCTTCCCCCACGAGTTCCTCGATGGCGGCAAGCTGCTGCACCGGGCTGTATTCAGTCTGCCTGATGAGGACGCTGCAGTTGTAGCCTTCCAGCTCGGCGGATTTATCGCGGACGCCGGCCAGGACATCGTCATAAAAGGGATTGCCGATGCCGAGAAGAACTACGCCCAGCTTAAGATTCTTCTTCTGGGCGGCCAGGACGATACCGGCTTTGTTAGGTTTGTAGTCGAGCGCCTGGACGATCTCCAGGATTTTCGCCTCGGTCTGGGGATTCACCTCACCGCGGTGGTTGAGGACACGGTCTACCGTTCCTCTTGATACGCCTGCGAGTGTAGCGATTTCTTTGATGGTTGCCATGGCTGGTTTCCTTCTTTAAGTATGGGAAAGTTCTCCGCTTATCCGAGTCCGCGAAGCGGATCTCGTAATCGAGCTTTTGCTCG
>CAYUKT010000340.1:0-3078 GCA_964445285.1 uncultured Bacteroides sp.
TAAAGATTATTAGATATGATAGAACAGTCAATCTTTTTATATTTCCGACAGGCAGTTTCAACTTGCAAAAGGGAAAGCAATATAATTTACGATGATTTACGGGACAAGAAAGGGAGGGCGGTAATGGCCGAGATCGAAATGTGGAAGTTTTTTGATGAAATGAATGAATTGGTTTATGCTGCGGATATAGATACGCACGAATTGCTCTATATGAATAAGAAGGCTTTAAAACTGTATGGACTGCAGTCGACAGCGCAGTTGGCGGGCAGGAAATGCTATGAGGTGATGCAGAACGCCTCTGCACCTTGTGCAATCTGTAATGGCCGGGAATTGTCAGAGGGATATTTTAAAGAATGGCGCTACTATAATCCTGTTCTGAATAAATATCTGATGGTAAAGGATACTATGCAGCAGATAGATGGAAGGAGAGTGCGTGTAGAGATTGCTATTGATGTCAGCGCTGAAAACCAGCAGAAAAATATGGTACATAATTATCAGCATTTGGAGTCATTGATCAACGAAGCGCTGCGGATTGCCCTGCAGGCGCCTGATCTGGAGAATTCACTGGAAATTGTGTTAGAGTATCTGGGAAAGGCGTTGGATGGCGAAAGAGCATATATTTTTGAGAAAAATGAAAAGGGCGGCGATGACAATACCTATGAGTGGGTCGCAAACGGGGTAACACCACAGAAGGATAACCTGCAAAATGTGCCGCCGGAGGTCTGTGCCGGATGGTACCGTATTTTTTATGAAGATAAGTGTGTGGTGATCGATAACATTGAAAAGATCCGGACCAAAGACACTTTAGTATATGAAACCTTAAAACAGCAGAGTGTTTCATCTATTGTTGTAGTACCACTTTACAGTGATGGCAAAGTGATCGGATTTTATGGAGTGGATAATCCGCCGGTGGAAGCTTTGGGCTATACATCAAATATGCTTCAGATCATGGGGCATTTTATAGAGTCTTTGTTAAAAATGAGAAATCTGGTCAGAAACCTGCAGGCCATGTCATATTCTGATCAGCTGACACAATTTGGCAATCGATATGCCATGAAGGAATATCTGCAAAATATCAGGCCTGAACGCAGCATTGGTGTGGTTTATGGAGATATCACCGGATTAAAGCGGGTGAATGATGAGGCGGGACATGATGCGGGGGACCGTCTGATCCTTTCTGCCTGCAGATGTATGCGCGAAGCATTTGATGATTCGTATACACTGTTCCGCATAGGCGGGGATGAACTGTTGGCCATTAGTGCAGGCATCGGGGAGACAGAGTTTGGAGAGCAAGTGGAGAAGATGAAAGCCTATATGAAAGAATATGCTGTGAACATGTCGGTTGGTGCAGTTTGGAGAAACGATGCGGCAGAGGGTGTCCAAAGCATCATGACAGAGGCGGAGAAATTGATGTACAAAGATAAGGCCTCTTATTATGCGGCTGCAGGGATAAATAGGAGGAAATAGGGGCATACAGCAGAAAATGATACGGAAAGCAGGAAATGGTATGCGGGTAGTGATCTGTGATGATATACAAAAGGATATAGAGACCATTCGGACAGTTTTAGATATTTATGCAGCGGCACATCCGGAATACTATGTTGAAATTGATGAATATAATGCGGCAGAAGAAATGCTTGCCAAAAACCCGGAGATGAGCGTCATCTTCCTGACAACCAGTGACGAATATGCCATAGAGGCTTTTGCAATGAACGCTACTCATTACCTGCTCAAACCGTTTACACAGGAACAGTTCGATGCGGCGCTTGACCGTGCCATAAAGAAAATAGAGGATCAGGTTCTGCTTTCCCTTGACTGTGTGGATGGCGTGTACCGTGTGCGGATCAGTGAAATTGTATCCATAGAGTCCCAGAACCACTATCTGCTGCTTGTACTTTCTTCCGGCGAAACGCTCAGACTGCGCATGAAACTGTCGCAGATGTTTGAGGAAATACAAAAATACCCAGAATTTATTAAAATAGGTGCCTCCTATGTGGTAAATCTTGATTTTGTGCGGAGTATTTCAGGAAACAACATAGAAATGCAGGGCGGTGTCAAAATACCTGTTCCGAGAAGAAGTGTTGAGAAAGTAAGGAGGGCGTACATGGAGTATTGCCGGAAGGAGGCGAATAAATGAATGTAATGCAACGGATCCCGGCATTGTGTCTTATGGTATTGTGCCATGTGGTTGTCGTTTACCATATGCTGCAACGCAGGTATGAAAAAGGGAAATTTGTGCTTATAAGCAGCTTGTATGCGGTCAGCTTTGTCTGCATGGGCGTGTACATGTATATGGCGAGTGGCATAAAGATGCTGCTTATATATCTGGGGATTGCGGTATGCCTGTTTCTTTTTTTCTGTATTGTCTCAAGGGAGTGTTTTCCCAAGAAAAGCTTTTTGTTCCTTACTTATTTTGGCCTGTTTTCCATTATAGACAACTGCCTGAAGCTCATGGTAACGCTGTTTTTGCCGCACCTGCCGGCTCTGCCGGGGTTTTATCTGGTAAATGTGCTGCGCACGGCATCGTTGTTATTGATACTGGCATTGTATAAAAGATATGCGGCGTCTATCATACAGTCCCTTGCGGATATTAAAAAGAGCAGATGGTGGAATCTGGTGCTGAGATACGATTGCGGCCTATGCGAAAACAGGCGACAATGCCGCTATCCTTTCCTATATCGGGGAATACGGAAATGAGATCTCAGAGGCGGCGGTGAAACTATATTCCGTAAACAGGACGATAAACAGCATCCTTTCCGTGTATGAGGGCAAGGCGGCGGAAAACGGGATTGATTTCTCAGTCAGGTGCAACGCGGCAAGGGAACTTAAGGTGCGGGAAATCGACCTGATCGCCCTTTTGGGAAACCTGTTGGAGAATGTCCTGCATGGATGTCAGGAATCCGGGAAGGAAAACAAGCGTATTGAAATCCATATCCGGTTACAGAACAAAAGACTGATCATCCTGTGTAACAATACCTGTTCGGATGATCTGGAGCTTGCGGACGGCCTGCCCGCAAAGAAAAGCATCGGCATATCCAGTATCCTTTCTGTCTGCCGGAAGTATGACGGGAATCTGGA
>CAYUKT010000341.1:0-3062 GCA_964445285.1 uncultured Bacteroides sp.
GGATCTGGATATCGGCGTGACATATATAAACGGGCAGGGCGCATATAGTGGAGATAACAAGAAAGTGCTCATGTGCGTGGTAAAAAAGGCTGTCTCACCTCAGGTGGAAGAGATTGTCAAGGAGGAAGATGCCCATTCTTTCATGATCATCACAAGCGCAACGGAAGTATTCGGAGAGGGGTACAAAAGCTACTTTAGTGAACGAATTTAAAAAGGAGAGTCTATGCGGGAGAAGAATTTACAGAGCAAGAGACGGAGAAAGAAACAAAGGAGAAGTGAGAACGGTATACTGGCAGGATCGATACTGCTTTGCATTGTTACACTGGTGGCGATCACGGTCTGTATGGTGACGGTATTTCAAAACCGGGCGGCTCAGCTGCAGAAAGTGGAAGTCATGAATGAACTGGAGACGGCCAGACAGGAGATAGCGGTGTCCTATTCACAGGATGAGGTGGACCAGATGATCCAGGCGGCGGTGGCCGAGGCCAAAGAGCAGACCAGTGAGGAAGTGAGCGGGGATTTTCTAAACAAACTCAAGGAACTGATGCAGTCGGGGGATGGCGCCACGGAAATGCTGCGCTATTTCTTCCCTGAGGAAATTGTGGTGGCGGACGCCGGACAGTACTACTTTTTCCCCATACGGGAGGATTTGGCGAAGCATACATACAATCCGCTGGGATTCCAGAAGGATGGGGATGATATCCTGCATTATTATGAAAACGGGGAACGGGCATCCCACAAGGGGATAGATGTTTCCAAGTACCAGGAGTCCATCAACTGGAAAAAGGTGGCGGACGATGAGGTGGAATATGCCTTTATCCGTCTGGGGATCCGCGGCTATACAGAAGGCGAGATCATGGTAGATGATAATTTCCAGGACAATATAGAAGGGGCCCTGGAGAATGATATCGATGTGGGTGTCTACTTTTTTACCCAGGCGACAAGTGAGGCAGAGGCTGAAGAAGAAGCCGAATTTGTGATAGATTCCATAGAGGATTACGATGTCAGCTATCCGGTGGTCATAGACATAGAGGCTGTCTCTAACCAGAATGCAAGAACGAAGGACCTAACGGCGGAGGACAGGACGAAATACTGCATCATTTTCTGTGAGAAGATCAAAGAGGCTGGCTATAGGCCAATGATTTACGGCAATCTAAAGACATTTATGCTGATGCTCGACATGGAGCGGCTGGAGGACTATGACAAATGGTTTGCCTACTATGATGAGAAAATGTATTTCCCCTATGCTTTCAAGATATGGCAGTACAGCAGTACTGGCAAGGTGTCTGGTATCAATGGGGATGTGGACTTGAACATTAGCTTTGAGGACCTGAAAGATGAGTGAAAAGGAACAGGAGCAGTATGAAAAAACAGGCTATCTGATGGAGCCTTTTCGCGCTTTCCATATCAGGGATCACAGAAAAATGGAATTTGATTTCCATTACCATGATTTTTATAAGATCATCTACTTCGTGGAGGGGAAAGTCGTTTATCAGATAGAGGGCAAGTCCTATCGATTAAAGCCTCACGATTTTGTGCTGGTGGGCGCCAATGTGATCCATCGGGCGCAGATAGACGAGTCTTTTCCTTACGAGAGATATGTCATATATCTTTCAGAGGATTTTGTGAGTCAGAAAAGTGTTTCGGGGGAGAGCCTAAAACATTGCTTTGATCAGGCCCAGAAGAGTCAGAACAGGGTGTTGCACTTTACGCCGGAAAGTTATGAGGATATGGTGGGGTGTCTGCTTAAAATGAGAAGAATGGAGCGGCAGAAGAATGCTCCTTATCATGACTTTCTACTGCAGGCAGTTTTTCTGGAATTTATGGTTCTTTTGAATAGAAATGTGCTGCAGCAGCCCAAAGCATTTATTGAGACTGCGGTATACCATGAGAAAGTGGTGGATGTGATCGCCTATATCCAGGAGCATCTGGCAGAGGAAATCAGCATAGATATTCTGGCGGAAAAGTTCTACATCAGCAAATATTACCTGATGCGGCAGTTCAGGCAGGCGACAGGATATTCCGTGCATAGGTACTTAAATGAAAAACGGATCCAGGCGGCCAGACAGATGATCCTGTCCGGCATACCTGCATCCACGGCCTGCTATGAATGTGGATTTAAGGATTATTCCACCTTTGCCAAGCGCTTTAAGCAGATTGTGGGGACGGCACCGTCCAAGCTGGGTGGATAGAGGTTTGCTTTAGGACTTTCTTTTTAAATTTTTCTGGCTGACTATGATGTAACATGATATAATGTTAACGAATGCTAAAGAACTATCGTTGTATGGGGCGAAGCTTGTAAGCTGAGTTTGCACTGAGGTTATGCTATAATAAACGAAAGGTGGGGTTACAGACATGAAATATGAATTTGAAGGTACAGTGGAATTTCGAGAGAATGAGAATGCCATTGCCGTCCCCTTTAATGTGTGGGAAGTATGCGAGAAGGTAGGGGACGCGCCGGTGCGAGTCTGTTTTGATGATGTTTGTTTTATCTGCGATCTTTTGCCCAAGGGACAGGGGTACTATGATATTCCGGTCAACCAGGACACTCTCTCCAAAGTGCAGCTTGGCAAGAAATATCTGATCTCTATTGAGATAGTGGGCAATGTGGTGGGCGTAGGCGGAGACAGCCCCTACAGCGTAGAGAATCCAATTCGTAAGATTGATGGGATTGATCTGGTGACCCAGCCCTGGGACGGGCTTTGCGGCCAGTCCTGTATTGCGATGATAGCGGGCACCACGCTGGACGAGGCCTGCGATATCATGAAGTGCAGGGAATGGCAGGCCAATATGAGTAAGATGATCGCCACTCTTGAATATCTGGGCATCCGTCATGCGGACAAGATCGTCTATACGCTGGGGAAGATCGTGGAACTGCCCAAATGCTGTATTATCATGGAACGTATGGGAAGATATAGTCATTACCTGGTGGGGTATGAAGGTAAGTATTATGATCCCAACCTGGGTGTGTTAAAGGAATTTGACCTGACCAAGGTGGTGGGGTATCTGGAGATTGTTGTCTGACAATCGTAATTTTCCGAGATGAGCTAAAAGACGATAAA
>CAYUKT010000342.1:0-3058 GCA_964445285.1 uncultured Bacteroides sp.
TTTGCTTCGCAAATTAACTTTGCGAGATCCGCTCCGCGGCCTCGGATAAGCGGAGGAATTTCCTATACCATAAAAAAGTAAATTTGCTTCGCAAATTAACTTTGCGAGATCCGCTCCGCGGACTCGAATCAGCGGAGAACTTTCCTATAGCAAAAAAGGTGCACTTAAGGCACCTTTTTACTGTCATTCAATTTTTCGGCTTTTCGATCCAGCAGCCTCCTGCGCAGACACCAGTAGACAACTGCGCCCGCCGGAACCGCAAGAATCAAAATCCAACTGCCGTTGTTGTAAATTTTTAAAGAAGACATAATAAACCAGTTTACGCCCACACTCACATAGGTGTTGTCAGGTACCTTTCGCAACAGGAAACTGAAAAAGGCCAAAACCACCACCAGCCACAATCCAAACAACCGAGGACGTTTCCGAAGGATGTCAACTACCGTGATGATAATCAGCAAATAGGATAAGGCAGCATAAATCAGTATCACCCATTGCAGCACAGAATTTTCACTGGCAGTTGTAAAGCTGCCGCTGATCTGCATTGGTTCAGCCCCTGGTTGGAGATAGAATCCGCCCATCCCTTCTCCAATATCATCGGACAAGTAGGAAATGTTAATCGTATAGAACTTATCCGGTGTATAAATGTAATATTGCGCCTCACAAATATTGGAATTTCCGGTATTGCCCATAGTTTTTTTGGTATTGATGGCATTCAGCTTCTTGGTGTGGGTGTAAGACTTTTCCCAAATTTTACGGATAGCCTCATAAGACTCGTCAAATTCCTCGCGGGTAACAATCCCCGGATACAGGGATTGATAGATCCGATCGGCATCGTCCTCGTTTAAGGCCGCAATCAATCGCTCTACTTCCCGATCCATCTGCTCATTCTTAAGCAGGTTTCCACATCCTGTCAAAAAGCAACAGGCTAGAATAGAAAAAAGCAAACATACAATCCTCTTTTTTTTCATGGAAATCCCCCTTAAAAGCATTAGATCATATTATAAGTAAACTACACCCTTCCCCTTACGCATCAGATAAACTGATACACTGTCTCCGATCGATAATCCTTTCCCGGCCCAAATACTGCCTGGGGGAAATTCTCATGGTGGATATTATCCGGGTAATACTGGGTCTCCAGACAGAAGCCCATCCGCGGTTTATAGAACGCGCCATCTTTGCCTGGCTCCTCAGCAATACAGTTACCTGCATAGAATTGTACGCCCGGCAGAGTGGTAAAGGCTTTCATCTTCCGGCCGCTCTTCGGATCTTCTACTTCTGCGATCTCCCGCAGGGTTCCATCTGCACCATCGATCACAAAATTGTGGTCATAGCCAAGCGTCAGTTTAAGCTGTTCATAATCGGCATTGATATCCTGTCCGATCGGTTTCGCAACGGTAAAATCCATGGGTGTTCCTGTCACAGACTGAATTTCACCCGTGGGAATAGCGCCCGCAACTACCGGTGTGAAATGACTTGCATTTAATTTTAATATATGGTCTTCAATAGTGCCCGCTTTATGTCCTGATAAATTAAAATAAGTATGGTTGGTCAGGTTAATGATCGTATTCGCGTCCGCAGTCGCATGATAGCTTAACTTGAGCGCATTGTCATCAGACAGACTGTAGACCATGGTAATCTTTTTATTCCCGGGGAATCCCATCTCCCCGTCCTTACCCTCAATGGTGAGCGTCAGGGAATCCTCTCCCTCTTTAGCCGACCACACCTGCTTATGATAGCCATGTTCCATATCCGTGTGCAAGTTGTTAGGCCCGTCATTGACCGCGATATGGTACTCCTTCCCATCAATGGTAAAGCAGGCGCCGCCAATACGATTGGCGCTGGGTCCGATAGTCGCGCCCAGGAAACTGCCGTTTCTATAGTAGTCTTCCAGATTATCATATCCAAGCACCACATCGTCCAGTTTACCGTCTTTATCCGGCACCAGAAGGCTCACCAGATTGGCGCCAAAATTTGTAATCTTTGCCTCCATGCCACTTTTATTTTTCAATGTAAATAAAAATATTTCTTCACCAGAACTTGCCGTGCCAAATTTTTCTTTCAAAATACTCATCCTTAACCCCATCTCCTTTTCTATCCAATCCATTCAAGCACTGTTCCATTCCCATTGACATCTCATCCTGGATTTATATTCCAAAATTTCGCCTCAAACAATCCCTTAGCTCATTGTGTACGAGAATAGACAGCCCGAATACAAACTCACTTTTTCTACAATTCCACTCTGCCCTCAAGTGCCCGAAGCAGCGTTACTTCGTCAATGTATTCCAGATCGCCTCCCACCGGCACGCCGCTGGCTATTCTCGTCACCCGGATTCCTGTAGGCTTGACCAGCTTGCTGATATACATTGCCGTGGTCTCTCCCTCCAGGCTGGAATTGGTGGCAATGATCACTTCCTGCACATCCCCTTCCAGACGCTGCATCAGCTCTTTCAGCTTAATGTCGCCCGGCCCGATTCCCAGCATGGGAGAAATTGCCCCGTGCAATACATGATAAACACCCGTATATTTGCCGGTCTTCTCATAAGCCGCCAGGTCGCGGGTATTCTCCACCACCATGATCGTTGCATGATCCCTGCGCTGATTGGCACAGACCGGACATACATCCTGATCTGTCAACGTATAACATTCCTGACAATACCGCACATTCTCTTTGGCGCTCACGATGGTCTGCGCCAGACGCTCCACCCGTGCCTTTGGCATATTGATCAGGTGAAAGGCCAGACGCTGCGCTGATTTGTGCCCGATTCCGGGAAGCGCCGCCAGCTCCTCTATTAACTTATTGATATATCCGCTGTATAAATCCATCAGAAGGGAAATCCTCCGCCCATGCCAAGCCCCCCTGTCATTTTACTCATGACTTCCGCGTTGGCCTCTTCCGCCATGCGAAGCGCCTCATTCGCCGCCGCCATCACCAAGTCTTCCAGCATCTCGATATCATCCGGATCTACCACTTCCTCGGACAGTTTGACTTTCGTCACTTCCTTCTTACCGGTCACGGTCACTTCCACCGCACCACCGCCAGATTTTGCTGTAAATTCCT
>CAYUKT010000343.1:0-3052 GCA_964445285.1 uncultured Bacteroides sp.
TATTTGCACCGCTTGTGGCAGCTCTTTTTTATAGCTTTTTCGAGTGGAAGGGCGGTCCGGTCAAAACATTTAACGGACTGGCTAACTACACGCAGTTGATTCATGATGAGGTATTCTGGAGTGCTTTCTGGCATAACATTTTCCTGGTGCTTGTATGTATCATCGGACAGATTGGCATTGCGTTTATCGTGGTATTGCTGATCAATTCCAAAGTGACCAAGTTACAGGGAATCCATAGAACTTTTGGTTTCTTCCCGAGTACGATCTCGGCAGTCTGCATTGGTTTTATCTGGCAGATGATTTATGATTCCAAAAGAGGTCTGCTGAATTACTTCTTAGAGAAGATCGGAAGAGAAGATTTACAGAAAGTGTGGCTTAATGAACCAGGCCTTGTTATGCTGTTGGTATCGATTCCTTTGATCTGGCAGTTTATCGGTTATTACATGGTTATTCTCTTGTCAGCGGTGTCTTCCATCAGTACGGAAGTCCTTGAATCCGCGGAGATTGATGGTGCGACAGGTATACAGCGCGCACGCTACATAGTTTTACCATTGATTAAGAACACCTTGCTTGTATGTATCACCCTCTGCGTAGCGGGTAACATGAAAGCATATGATAATATTTATGTCATGACTGCAGGCGGACCTGGTTACTCGTCCATGGTTATGGCGATGTATGGATACAAAGTTTCCTTTGAGCAATCTAACTTGGGATACGGTTCCTGTATTTCCGTAGGTATTTTCGTACTGGCACTGGCCGTGATCGGTGGTTCCCAGCTGCTTATGAATTATTTCATGACAGACAGCTACGACCGCAATGAGAAGAAACACCTGAAACAGATTGAGAAGGAAAGAAAACAGGCGATCAAGAATCGCAAAGCAAACGCATAAAGGAGGGGATCTGCTATGGCTAAAGAAATGAAGATGACAAAAGTCGAAGATAAATCTGCAGGCACCCGTGTGAAAAAAGGCGTGCTTACGGTAGTGATTAACTTTTTCCTGTGGTTCTTTTCACTGACCTGTATCTTCCCGTTGATCTGGATGCTCTATTCTTCTTTGAAAGAGAAGAGAGTATTTAATGCGGATATTATGGGGCTTCCGAAAGAGCCGACACTGGTCAATTATACGAAGATTTTATCTAACAAGGATTACCGCCTGATGCAGTCGGTGATGAACAGTGCAAGGACAACGATCCTGTCCGTTCTGTTGATTGTATTGATTGCATTTATTGTGGGTTATATTCTTGCAAGAATTAATTTCGCAATGAACAAACCGCTCTATGTAATGTTCCTGATGGGTATGCTGATACCGATCCATTCCCTGATGGTACCTATTTATATCATCTTTTCCAAGATGGGTCTGTCGAACCACTGGTATACGCTGCTATTACCGTATGTTTCCTTTGCCCTGCCCATGTCCATATTCCTGGTACAGGGTTATGTGAGGGGCATTCCTACGGAACTGGAGGAGGCTGCGGCAATTGACGGTTCTACTTTTTCCAAGACCTTGTTTGGAATCATTCTGCCGGTATGTAAGCCCATTCTGGTGACAGTGGCTATCATCAACGTATTCAGCTGCTGGAATGAGTTCTCATTTGCCTTGATCCTGATCAAGGACAGAGCGCTGTACACAGTGCCTCTGGGCTTAAAGCAGTTTACCGGTCAGTTTACTTCGGACTATCCGAAGATCATGGCAGCTATGCTGATCACAATGGCGCCTATCGTAATCTTCTACTTTGTATTTAGCAAACAGATTATTAAGGGTATGGTTGCCGGCGCGGTGAAGGGTTAAACCGCATGATCAAATAAAAGTATATTGGGGAGTATACTGTTATAAACATGATGATAAAGCCAGAGACGGGATTTGGGAGAATCCTTGTCTCTGGTTTTTATTTAAATCTGTTTTTGTTGTTTTGTAAAAATGGGATTTGCGTAAGGATAATAAACATTGACATATACCCTACTGGGGTATACTATATAAGAAATAATTATAAAATTTTATTATTAGGTAAAAATAAAATAAGGATAATAAACATTGGGAAAAATTAAGAGGGAGGGAAGCTAAATGACATTAGACGATACAGATAAAATGACATGCGCGTCAGAAAATATATGTGCTTGCTGCCGTCATAAGAATACGCCCAGAGACGAGCGGGAACAAAAAAAGTTAAACAGCCGGATCAACCGTATTATCGGGCAGTTAAATGGAATCCAAAATATGATAGCGGATAACCGTTACTGTGGGGATATCCTGATGCAGATCGGAGCGGTGGAGAGCGCGCTGCAGGGATTGGGTTATCAGATCCTGCAGGAACATATGGAGACCTGTGTGGTGGAGGAAGTAGGGAGGGGCAATACCGCGATCATGACAGAAGCGGTGGAGTTAATGAAGAGATTGAAATAGGAAGTGCTGGATATGAAAAATGAGAAATTTAACATAACGGGGATGACCTGCGCAGCCTGCAGTGCGCATGTGGAGAAGGCGGTGCGCGCTGTGGAAGGAGTACAGTCGGTCAGCGTAAATTTACTTATGAACAGTATGGTAGCGGAATATGAGAATCCGGCCAGTGAGCAGAAGATCTGCCAAGCTGTGGCGGCGGCCGGTTATGGCGCGTCAGTGGCTGGCGCTGAAGTGAAGGAAAAGATAGGCAGTGAGTTGGAGGATCATGAGACGCCCATACTGCGCCGCAGGCTGATCGCATCTTTATGTCTGCTGTTGCCGCTCATGTATGTGTCCATGTACCACATGTTTTACGAGTGGTTTGGGCTGCCTGTGCCCGCCTTTGTGATGCGTGCCTTCCACGGCCCGGAAAATACGGTGACGTTCGCCTTCACACAGTTTCTGCTGCTGCTGCCGATCATGTATTTAAACCGCAATTATTTTATTCACGGTTTTAAAAACCTGTTCCGGCGAAGCCCCAACATGGACTCTCTGGTGGCGGTTGGTTCCGCCGCGGCGGTAGTCTACGGTGTCTTTGTCATTTTCCGCTTAAGCTACGGGCTTGGGCATCAGGACATGGCGCTGCTTGAACGCTACGGCATGGAGATTTATTT
>CAYUKT010000344.1:0-3044 GCA_964445285.1 uncultured Bacteroides sp.
ACCACCGCGATCAACAGTTCCAGCAGGGAAAAACCCGCGTCCTTATTTAGTTTGCGTCTGTCCGCTGCCGTCATTGTATACTCACTCCCGTTTCTTTCATATTCCTACTCTTCCGCTTCCTCATCGGCCTCTTCGCCTTCCTCCGCTTCTTCGCCGTCTTCCAGATCCGGAAGTCCGCTCTCGCTTCTTAACACGATCGTACCGAAGATATTATCTGAGCCAAGGAGTACCGAACTGAAATTAGGCTGCACATACTCTTTGCCCTCCTGATTCGGCACACAGTACATATTTACTGCCGTAGTTCCACTTAAAAGTCCCGTGGTCTCATCAAAAACCACCGACAGATTGTCAATGACCATACGGTCTGTCTGCAGACAGATATTCTTCACACTGCGTTTGAGTCCCTCGTAAGATACCTCATATGTCATGGTCATCTTACGATTCTTAAGACCATATGGATTCAGACCGCCAGAGCCATCATCTCCGCCCACCGTCAGGGCTTCTTCCGACTGCTGGGTCCCCTCATAATCTTCCAGCTCTTCCACCGCGTCAATCTCATAACTGATCTGCGTCTCTTCCTCCTCTGCCCCTTCCAGGAAAGGCACCTCCAAGAGTTCATCTATGGTAACGGACTGCACCTTGAGCGGCGCGAGCAACTCCTGATTGATTGCCAAAAGGATTGCATTTTCTTCCCTCACATCCACCGGGAACAACTGATAAATCTCCTTCATCTCCTGCTCCATCTTGGCCGTTTCACTCTCATAGGTATCTTTGTTATTCTTTTTGCTCTGCAGATCTGCAATCCGGCTCTGCAGCTCCATATTCTCCTGCTGCAGGGCATCCGCCTTTTCCATGGTCGGCTGGAATACAAACAGGAAAGAACACGCGCCTATCAGTATTCCCAGAAAGCCGATCAAAATCAATATATCTCTCTTCGATACTTTCATCTCGTTCTCCCCCTATTCCACCGTTCCATCATTGACTGTATCTGTCGTGCCGTCTGCTTCCGCAGAGAACTCTTCCATCATCTCTTCCGGAGAAAGTCCCACAGGCCAGTAGGACGCCACCACCGTAAAGTTGACCGAGGTCACCCCGGTGTCCGGATCTTCCTCCTCCCGCAGGGCGGAAACTGTCACCATCTGCGGTATCAGGGAGTCAAAGGATCGCAGCTGCTGTACTGTGGCCGCCGCATCTTCCTTAGTATCCGTGACCATATTGATACTGACACCGTTGACATCACTGGTCAGGGAAATCACATTGGAACTGCTGGGAAGTTTTTCTTCCAGTTCCTCCAGGAACTCATACATCTCCTCGTTTCTATTTTCTGTCGCTTCATACATGGCCTCCACCTTGGTGTACTCTGCCTTGGTCGCCACATATTCATTATAGATGGGGATGATGTCCTCCAGATCACTCGCCTGCGCTTTTAACTCCATATTAGTCTTTTGTACGTCCATATAGCGCATAATGGAGATGGCCGCCAATGCCGCCCCAACAACCACGCCGATACCCAACAGTGCATACGCCACAACTGCGCCGTTCGTCCCCTTGGAATCACCCTTGGATTTCTCTTTACCCTTTTTATCCGTATCTTTCTTAAAGCCCAGAGGCGCCACCGCCGCACCCACACAGGCTATGTATTCACCGAAACACTCATTCTTAAAGTTACGCGTCAGGTTCCAGCCCGCCGCATCCATCAGAACCGACACCGGCATGTTGATCTCACTGGCAAGCAGTGCATCCAGACCTTTAAAGTCCGCACCCAGACCCGTGATCATGATCCTTTCGATTGATGCGCCTGCATTACGGGACATATAGAAATCAATAACCCTGGCGATGCCGCCCACCAGAGGCATGAATGCCGCACGCACGTCATCCATCGCCTTTTCCCGGGCTGATTTCACCTCGGTTTCGCCCTCCTGCTCCACTTCCTCCTGCCCCGCCGAAGGACCGTGCTCCGCGATACACTCGTTTCTCTGCAATATCCGGATCGCCTGCTCCGCTGTAGAGACATCACCCCAGGCCAGCGTATTCATCACCGACTCTATGGCTTCATCCACACCATAAGACACATTTCTCGTAAAAGTAAGTACGGAGTTCTGTACCACCATCACAAGAGAAGCCCGCTCCTCGATCTTGACGATCAGATGGGTTCCCTGGGCGCACTCGTCTTTTACCACCTGGAAAATAGAGTTGCCGGCATAATCGATGTCCACCACTTCCAGTTTCAGTGCCTGGGCCAGATCATAATAGCCGGACAGAAGCGCCGTAGGCACCGCCATTACCAAAAGCTTATACTGCTGGGCATTCTTTGTCTCCCCCATCGTCCCCAAAATACTGTAAGCCAACTGATACTGGCTTAAATCCACCGGGAAATAATCCGTAGCGTTGGCGTTGACCACATCTGCTATCCTGTTTTCTTTCACAAAGGGGATCACTACCTCACGACTGGCGATCCTGGATGAGGTGATCGTAAATACCACCTGTTTAGACTTGATCCGGTTCGCTGCAAGCGCGCTCTTTAAGTTCTCCACAAACTCCGGCGAGATTGTCAGCACACCGTCATTGATCATTCCCTCATGAGTGGGAATCGTAAAGCTCTTGTAAATCTTATGGGATTTTGTCTTATAGTCTACCTCACAAACCCTGGTCAGCAAATAGCCGATCTCAATGCTGATCGCTTTAGCAGCCATGTATTGTTTCCTCCTTTAACACACATTTCTCTTTCTATCATATATACGAAAGATTATATAAAAATATATAAACCTGCCGGTGATGCCGTGCAGGTATTTTTCAAAGTCATATCAGATCACAGAAATTGCCCCAAATACCATGTAAGCATCTGCTCTCCCCATAGCGCCGCAATCAGAACACCCATGGAGAGATACGGGCCCATCGCCAGTGTGCGGCCCTCACCGCTCACCTTCATGCGGATCACATGGATGACCGCACCAAGGATGCACCCCAGAAGAAAAGCCAATATGATCAGTTTCCAGCCGAGTAACAGCCCGCAGGCTGCCATCAGCTTCACATCACCGCCGCCG
>CAYUKT010000345.1:0-3035 GCA_964445285.1 uncultured Bacteroides sp.
CATCGTGCTGACGATCAATATCCTTTCCCGTATGCCGCAGGATATCACACAGCTCTTTAATCAGTTCGTGATCGGCAAATCCATCGCCAAAGGAGTGGTGGCAGCGATCATCATCATTGCAATCATTGTACTGATGGTAGTGCTGGTCATTATCTTAAATGATGGTGTGCGCAAGATTCCTGTACAGTATGCCAAGAAAGTGCAGGGCAGAAAGATGGTGGGAGGCCAGACAACGAATATTCCGTTGAAGGTCAATACATCGGGTGTTATCCCGGTCATCTTTGCCTCTTCCCTGATGCAGCTGCCAGTGGTAGTCTGCTCCCTGTTCGGCATCAGCAGTGCGGGTGTGTGGGGTGAGATCTTAAAGGGAATGAATTCCAATTACTGGTGCAACCCGCATCAGATGGTCTACTCCATAGGTTTGGTGGTATATGTTGTCCTGGTGATCTTTTTCGCCTACTTCTATACTTCCATCACCTTCAATCCTTTGGAGATTGCAGAGAATATGAAAAAGCAGGGCGGTTTTATCCCGGGTATCAGGCCGGGCAGACCTACCAGCGAATATCTGACCAAAGTGCTTAATTATATTGTATTTATCGGCGCGGTCGGACTGACGATCATCTGCGTGGTGCCGTATTTCTTTAACGGTGTGTTTGGCGCAAGTGTATCATTCAGCGGAACAAGTCTGATCATTATTGTCAGCGTAGTACTTGAAACGTTGAAACAGATTGAATCCCAGATGCTTGTCCGCAACTATAAAGGATTTTTAAACGATTAGATTGGGCATGGCTCGATCGAGACACGCGGTAATATAAGGTAGTAGGGACGGCAGGATTAACTGGCACGTCCCTTACCTTGCGTTATGAAGAGACATTTCGCGGTAAAATTATCCTGATGGGGAGGTTAAGATGAAGATTATTATGTTAGGTGCGCCTGGAGCGGGTAAGGGAACGCAGGCTGAGATGCTTGCTGAGAAGTATGATATTCCCCATGTTTCCACAGGCGATATCTTTAGGATGAATATTAAAAATGGTACGGAACTGGGTATGGAAGCTAAGACGTACATGGATCAGGGTCTTTTGGTGCCGGATGAACTGACAGTCAGGATCCTGCTTGACAGAGTAGCGCAGGATGACTGTAAGAAGGGATATATACTGGACGGTTTTCCACGCAACATTCCCCAGGCAAATGTGCTGGAGGAGGCGCTTTCCAAGCTGGGAGAAAAGATTGATTATGCTATTAATGTGGAAGTACCGGATGAGAACATTATCCGCAGGATGAGCGGCAGACGCGCCTGTTTGGCATGCGGCGCCACCTATCATATCGAGAATGTTCCTCCGAAAAAAGAGGGAATCTGTGATAAGTGCGGACAGGAATTGGTACTGCGTGATGATGATAAGCCGGAGACAGTGGGCAATCGTCTTCAGGTGTACAAGGAAAAGACCCAGCCGCTGATTGATTTCTATGATAAGAAGGGCATACTTCACAATGTGGACGGCACGAAGGATATGAAGGAAGTGTTTGAAGCAATAGTGGCGATCCTGGGTTAATCAGGCTTGATGATTTATTTTCAATCGACAATAGTGTGAGAAGAAGGTTACGGGAAATGACAGTCACGATCAAGTCAGAGAGGGAAATTGAATTGATGCGGGAGGCGGGCAGGCTTCTGGGACGGGTTCATGAAGAGCTGGCAGGGATCATCCGCCCGGGAATCTCCACCAAGGATATTGACCGGGTATGTGAAGAAATTATCAGAAGCTATGGCTGTACGCCGAATTTCCTGCATTACCAGGGGTATCCGGCTTCCGTATGTGTCTCCGTGAACGAGGAAGTGGTGCATGGGATCCCCAGGGAAGATCATATCCTCAAAGAGGGCGATATTGTCAGTCTGGATACGGGATTGATCTATCAGGGTTATCACTCCGATGCGGCAAGAACACATGCGGTAGGACAGATCAGCGCCGAGGCACAGAAGCTGATGGATGTGACGAAGCAGAGTTTTTTTGAAGGCATTAAGATGGCGAGGGCAGGTATGCATCTGCATGATATCTCCAACGCCATTGCAGCCTATGTGACGCCTTTTGGCTATGGTATCGTGAGAGATCTGGTAGGGCATGGCATAGGAACGCATCTGCACGAACCGCCGCATATTCCCAATTATGCAGTCAAAAGACGGGGGATACGCCTTCGCCCGGGTATGACGTTAGCCATCGAACCCATGATCAATATGGGGACAGGGGATGTGGAGTGGCTGGATGATGAGTGGACAGTCATTTCTGCAGATCATTCCCTTTCGGCACATTATGAGAATACGGTGCTGATCACAGAGGGAGAGCCGGAGATACTGACACTGATGTCATAGCTGCGAGCGGGCCGGAATCGTGAAGCGGATTTCGTAAACACACGAAGTGCGATTTAGTGAGGGAGGAAGCGTATGGTAGGAATACTTGCCATGTCGAAAGCCGGGCATGATAAGGGAACCATATATGTCATAATACGGGAAGAATGCGAATATGTATATGTAGCCGATGGCCGTGTTAGAACCGTAGATGCGCCTAAGAAAAAGAATAAGAAGCATGTACAGACAATAAAGAAAAAACAGCTAACAGAACCGGAGAGCGGTTTTAATGATTTAGAGATCAGGAAAATAATCAAAGAATATCAGGAGGAAGGAAATGTCAAAGGCTGATGTAATCGAAATCGAAGGAACTGTAATTGAAAAGTTGCCCAACACCATGTTTCAGGTGGAATTGGAGAATGGCCATGTGGTATTAGCGCATATCAGCGGTAAGCTGCGTCAGAATTTTATCCGTATCCTGCCCGGTGATAAGGTGACTTTGGAATTATCTCCTTACGATCTGTCCAAAGGCAGGATCATCTGGAGGGATAAATGATCGAACGGAGTTCGATCCCGGGGACCGTGTTGCGGCCTCGGCACTAAAATTAGCTTTACCCCCTTGCAAAAGGCAGGGGTTGATGGTATAATGTAAAACGGTCTTTTTTGAAAGGAGGGTTTGAGATGAAGGTTAGATCAT
>CAYUKT010000346.1:0-3021 GCA_964445285.1 uncultured Bacteroides sp.
GGATTCTGGCCAATCACCTGATTACTTATACGTATCTGCGGGATACTTCCTCGGAAGTCATCAATGCGGAACTGGAGCAGCTGTCCAACTTATATGACGGGCGTGTCCTTATCGTCAACAGCGATCTTAAGATCGTCAAGGATACTTATGGGATCAGCGAGGGCAAGACCATTATCTCGGAGGAAGTGATCCGTTGTCTTAAGGGGGAGAGTACCAGTAAATATGACCGGGAGAACGGCTATATCGAGATGACGATTCCCATCACGGAATCCCTGCAGCTGCCAGCGGACAAGAACATGGGGGAAAAGTTCGATGTGGTCCGTGGCGTCATGCTGGTGAGCGCTTCCAATGACAGTATCATAGCCACTATGGATAGTTTAAACAGGCAGGCGCTGGTGGTGGAAGCCCTGGTGAGTCTGGCGATCCTTGTGTGTGTTGCGCTGGTGTCCAAGATCCTTTTTCAGCCTTTTAAAAAGATTATTGTGGCCCTGGATCAGGTGCAGGCAGGATATACCAACGATCCGATTTCCGTGACGGACTGCCGGGAGACGGAACAGATTGGAGATGCCTTTAACCGGGTGCTGGGGCGGATGAAAATGCTGGACGATTCCAGACAGGAATTTGTGTCCAATGTGTCTCATGAATTGAAGACGCCGATCACTTCCATGAAGGTGCTTGCGGACTCCCTGATCACCCAGAAGGATGTGCCCCTGGAGGTATATCAGGAGTTTATGGGCGATATTGCGGCGGAGATTGAGCGGGAGGATAAGATTATCAGCGATCTGTTGTCTCTGGTCAAGATGGACAGGACGGCAACGGATCTGAATATCTCCCAGGTGGATATGAATGAGCTTGTGGAACTGATCATGAAGAGACTCCGGCCTATCGCCATGAAACGGGATGTACAGCTGGTCTATGAGAGTATACGCCCTGTGACGGCGGCCGTGGATGAAGTCAAGATCACCCAGGCAATCTCGAATCTGGTGGAGAATGCCATTAAGTATAATAAGGAACATGGTTTTGTGAAAGTGACACTGGATGCGGATCACCAGTTCTTTACCCTGAAGGTGGAGGATTCCGGGATTGGAATTCCTGCGGATGCGCTGGAGAATATCTATGAGCGTTTCTACCGGGTGGATAAATCCCGTTCCAGGGAAATCGGCGGTACGGGACTTGGTCTTTCCATTACAAAGAGTGCGATCCTCAAACACCGGGGAACCATTAAGGTGCAGAGCACCGAGGGAGAGGGGACGGATTTTACGGTGAAGATTCCGTTGACGTATATTGCGGTCTAAAAAAGAGATGAAGTGTGAGGAAACAATGGGTAAATCGGGTAAGCTTTTCTTCAATATGGTGATTCTAAGCATGATAGTGGCGCTTGCGGCCTGCGGGAGAGAGGAACAGATGCAGACCGGGACGGTCTACGAGATATATTATGTAAACAATGACGAGACAAAGATAATCAATCGCCAGTATGTGACGGAGTCTGAGGATACGGAGGTATTGTTTGCGGAACTGGTAAGCCAGCTGCAGACCAGGTCGGAGAAGATGGAGTATCAGGCGCCCCTGTCGGGGGAGTTTTCCATTAGAGGGCATGTGTTGGACAGCGGTCTTCTGAACTTGGATTTTGATGAAAAATATAAAGAATTGTGGGGAACCAAAGAAGTCCTGGTCCGTGCGGCAATCGTCAGGACACTGGTACAGATTCCCGGCGTGGAGTGCATTACCTTTACGGTGGAGGGGGAACCGCTTGCGGACAGCAGCGGCGTGGCGGTAGGCATCATGACGGCGGATACCTTTATCGAAAATGCGGGCAATGAGATCAATGCCTATGAGAAAGTGAACCTGAGGTTGTATTTTGCCAATGAAGAGGGTAACCTTCTGGTGGAAGAAAATCAGAGAAACGTGGTGTATAACAGTAATATCTCGCTGGAGAAGCTGGTGGTGGAGAAGCTGATAGAGGGGCCGAAATCCGAGGGATCCTATCCGACCATCAATCCGGCGGCCAAAATTGTGAGCGTTACGGTGAAAGATGGAATATGTTATGTAAACCTAGATGAAGCCTTTCAGAACCAGCCCTACAATGTGACTTCGGAGGTGACAATCTATTCCATCACCAATTCCCTGGTGGAATTGTCCAATGTAAATAAGGTACAGATATCCATCAATGGAGAGACTAATATTTCGTACCGTGAGAATATGAGTTTAAATAATGTGTATGAGAGAAACCTGGATTTACTGACGGTGAAGTAAGATGATGGGATTATGTAAACTAATATAGAGAAAAGGGAGATGATACTGCATGCGCAGACACTTATGCCTGTTTGGACTGGCATTTGTGGCGGCAATGATGATAGGTATCCCATGGACTAAGCGCGGCGGGCCGGACGATATACCTTTTCATGAGGAAAGGGTTACGGCCGCAGGGCGGGTGGGATGGAAAGAACACAGGCTGACGGGAGGAGAGGAAGTCCTCGTGGTATCTTTGGAACAGGTCATTGTTCTGAAACCAGATCAAACAGCCAGTCTCATACAGATCATATCAGATTCTGACACAATCCAGCCAAAACATTTTCCGGCAAGATTCCGGACAGGAACAGAGACATATATTGAACAAAACAGAGAAAGACTGCAGCGAGCGGATGCAGGGCAGATTCGGGGCCTTCTATGCTATTGGGAGGAAGAGGAGGAACCTGCCATGGGAAGCTATGTGGTGGTGGAGGGGAAATTCCGGGCTTTTACCCCTGCCACAAACCCGGGAGAGTTCGACAGCGCCGATTATTACCATATTATGGGGCAGCAGGGCAGGCTGATGGGGAGCAGCTGTCTGGCAAAGGGGACGGACTGTGACCAATTCCGGGAAAACCTATACCGTCTGAAAGAATATCTGGCCCTTCTTTTGAAAGCAAGTTATCCGCCTAAAGAGGCAGAGGTTATGCGCGCCATGCTGCTGGGGGAGAAGGGCGTGCTTGATGCGGATATCAAAGGTCTGTACCAGCAAAACGGCATCATTCATATCCT
>CAYUKT010000347.1:0-3015 GCA_964445285.1 uncultured Bacteroides sp.
GGTATGCGAAAAGACAGGGGTGCCGGACGGGACTTTAAATTTAAAGAAGAAAAAACAATAAGTGACGATAGTGTCATAAATAGTACAACAGGGAAAATGTCTTGGTGGAAGAGAGCACGAATAGGAACAATGACATTTGTGTCACAAATCCTCCTCTTTGCCTATGTGAGCATTGCCTGGGTATATTTCCGGGCCCGGAATATCGCTCAGGCCAACAGCCTGCTTATGGTGGCATTTCAGGGGAAAATGCAGAAGATTTCCCTGGATCTGGCGGAGTGTTTTAGGCTGGACGAGTTCTGGTATATCATCAAGATCCTGCATCTGGATAACATGGCTTACAGCAGATATATCCTGATGGGAGTGATCTTGGCGGCGGGGCTTTATCTGGCTATGGCAGGCCCCAATGCGGCACAGCGGATGGAGCGGGCTAAGTACCGGGCGGGTTCCGTGTTTGTGCTGGCGGTGCTGATGGTGTGGAGCATCCTCACGTTTTCCGGGGTGAGCACTTTCCTGTATTTCAATTTTTAGGGGAACTGAACTATGAACAGATATAAGAAATGGATTATGGCCATAATAGCGGTGGTTGTCACGGCGCTCTTATTGGAAGCGGCGGTGGTGGTCTATGTGGATCCCTTTTTCCAATATCATGCGCCGCTTGAGGATTTTCCCTATCTTGTGGACAACCAGATCAATCAGAATCCGGGTATGGCAACCCATATGACCTATGACAGTGTGATCTTGGGGTCTTCCATGACGGTGAATTTTAATACGGAATGGTTTGAGGAACTGCTGGATCTTGACACCATCAAGTTGAATTACAGCGGTGCTTATCCGAAGGATCAGTCCAATATCATGGAGCGGATTTTCCATAGTGATAATCAGGTGGAGACTGTGTTTCTCGGCATCGATGTGATGACCTGTACCGGGGGTGTGTACGAGACGAAATATCCGATCCCGGATTATCTGTATGATGATGTGATCTGGAACGATGCGGCTTATCTCTGGAATAAGGATGTCTTCCTGAATTATATCCTGCGGCCTCTGGCGGATCCCGACAAGACAGACTTGGCTACGGTGTACCAGAGCTGGTGGACAGACGAGTACTATAATATCCAGTGGGTGATGCACAATTATGAGAATCCGGACCAGGTGCTGGAAGAGACGGCGGCGGACGCTTACGTTGCCAGCGTGGAGGCGAATCTTTCCCAGAATATCTGCCCCTATATCGAGCAGAATCCGGATACCACGTTCTATGTATTCTTTCCGCCTTACAGCATCCTCTATTGGAACGATGTGGTCAAAGAGAACCATCTGCAGGCGACCATGACGGAATATCAGTATATTGCGGACAGGATGCTGGCCTATGATAATGTGCGGGTGTTCTATTTCCCAGATTTGGAAGAGATTGTGACGGATCTAAATAATTATGCCGATTATACGCATTATCACTGGGACATCAATTATTATATGGCGCAGTGTTTTGCGGACGGAACCTGTGAGATCACAGATTCTGCACAAATGGCGGCGGCGCTTGTGCGGACCGGGGAGATGGTTGAGAGATTCGATTTTGAGGCGTTGTTTTCGGTGGAATGGTAAAAGGGTTCCGGTCATTGCCGAAACCCCTTTTCAGTAATCTACTCTTCCTTGGACGGGAAAATACAATCCGCAAATCTTCTGGCCAGAAGCTCCCTTCCGGCATCGTTAAAGTGGATATAATCCGTCATATAATCCAGGTAATTGTCCTCGTTTACCGATCCATAGAAATTATCAATAAAGGAGATGCCGCAGTCCGTGGCTGCATCCCGTTCTTTCTGCAGATAATGGCTTATGGTGCCGTTGCCCAGGTCTACACGGTCGCCGTTCTCGAAGTTGCCCTCCTCGTTGATCATATGGCAGAAGGTATGGGACATCAGGACGATGCGAATGTGCGGATAGGCTTCCTGGATGGCCGTAACGCCTGTGCGCAAGGCGCCGGTGTAAGTGACCGGATTGAAAGGCTCGTTCGGATCATCACAGGGCCTTCTGCTGATATAGTCATTGGCATCATACATGATGCAGATGAGATCTACCGCGTTCATATCCAGATTGGCGAGCATTTCAGTGGTGACCGGGAAATTCTCATCGCTGCTGTAAGTGGCAGCAGTCTTCATCAGCTGGAAATCATTGTGCGCAAGACTGGTAGCCACATAGAGGAAGGAGAAGGCATCCATGATATCTCCTTCTTTAAAGGTTGCAGATGCCGGTGCTATGGTGGTACCTGTGAAGGAACCGTTGTATACTGTCGCGCCCGTCTTTTTGGCAATCTGTTCCGCCAGTCCGTTTTCTCCCTGATCCAGGGAAAAGGGATCGTTGCCCAGACAGAGGATCGTGGTCACACCATCATCCTCGCGGCCTTCCAGTTTGTCGGGCGGCAGGGGCATGATAAAATCGAGGACTTCCACATCGAACTCCGTGGTCTGCTGATTGGGGTCATATTCAATCTCTTCCCCTTTGTTCCACTGGTAAAGCCGGAAAGCCGAAAAACCGATGGCCAGCACGATCGCGGCCAGCAGGATGAGGTGTATATTTACGGAAAAATGTTTTCTTTTTACAGGGGTGTCCTGCTCTTCCCCGGTATCCGTGTTGATTGTCTGTTTTGTCTCTTTATCTTGTTTCATAATCTGTTTTCTTACCTTTCCTGTGTTTCTTCAAATATAACCCATTTTACTATGAATTTTTTGAAAAATCCATGCCTTCCGTTTATTTATTCATTAGATTTTTCTTAATTTTTCTAAGAAATATTTTGTATGAGTTACCTAGTAATATCAGGCGAAGGGGTATTAGACGGTTGCAAGGTAAATATAATCGTCATCGGGAAGGTAAAAAACAATGCTGAAAAATATCGTAACAGGATTAATGGTACAAATGCTGAAATGATTGTATAACCCAAAATGATTGCCAGTGGAAGATACAAATGCTGGCATTTTCGGTAAACGGTATAGAAGACGCAATTTATTACAATCCAGAACTGAAATC
>CAYUKT010000348.1:0-3008 GCA_964445285.1 uncultured Bacteroides sp.
CATTATTGTTATCTAGAAATTGTTATGCTTTGGTAGTATTATAAATGGAGTATTCAAGCTTGTCAAGCACAATTTACACTTCGATAGTGTATCGGTTCAGCCATGCTCATTCATAAGTTGTCGGTTTATACGTTTTGCTTAGATCAGTTAGATTATTTCCGACAACTTATTTCATGTCGGGCGTCCCTTCAACTTTTATCTGGTCTTTCCCCTGCAACCGTGTTATAATAGGCACATACTTAGTAGTCTGCATCTTAAGCATTTAAGAGATGCCGGAATCTGTCAGTATGGCACAATAAACCTCAAACCAAAAGTAACCGGAGGCATTACAGATTATTATGGATTATCAGTCAAATAATCAGTCCGGCGATCCGCAAAACACCGGAGCGCCTAATAATCATACGACCAATAGCGGGGATCCATACAATAATACTCCTGTCAACAATGGGAATCCCCAAGACGGCAGCAATCCTTACAGCAACATGCCAAATAACGGAAACCTGTACGGTAATGCGCCCACAAACAACGGCAGCCCGTACGGAAACAATGCCTATGGCAATCAGAATCCGTACAACAATATGTCCAACCAGCAGAACCCATACGGAAATGCAGTCAATAACGGCAATCCGTATGGCAATTCTCCATACAATAATACAAACCCGTATAGCAACCCATACAACAACGGAAATCCCTACCCCAATCCTTATTACAATGAGAATCCGTACGGCGGTGCCGGTGCAAGAATCATAAATCCCCAGAAGACCAAAGGCGAAGGCATGGCCACCGCGGCAATGATACTGGGTATCATCAGTCTGATCAGTCTGGTATTACTGCGCATCTACGTTCCTTTTCTGGTGGGCGGCATTGGGATCATTCTGGCTGTCCTGTCCAAGGGGAAGGCCAAAAACATGATCGGCAAAGCCAAGGCAGGCCTTATCTGCTGCATCACCGGACTTGCATTAGACATTACACTTTGTGTTTTGAGCGTTTATCTGGTGTTTGCCCTTCCGGATATCATGCCGGAAATGGTGGATGAAGTCAACAAGATGTGCGAAGAACAATACGGTATGACCTACGAAGAACTGATGGATGAAATATATGAAATGTGGGATATTGAACCTTAACGGCCAATTACCATCAGAAATATGGATTTCCCATATCTATCCAGAATGGAGGTTATGAATAATATGATGATCGGTCAGATTACAAATCCTTATTTAAACAATGCATATACCGCTTACACAAATCCTTCCGCTTCTGCCTCCGGCCAAGGGCAGAATGCACGCGCTGAGGATGCTGCATCCGCCGGTATGACCGGCATATCCTCTGATCCGGAAGAAGAGGGCCGTGTCATTATCCGCAATCCCGGCGAATCCACCAAAAAACAAGCCGGCAAGAAGTCTTCCCCTGCGGAATGTGAGACCTGCAAGAACCGAAAATACCAAGACGGCTCCGATGAGGATGTATCCTTTAAAAGCCCGGCGCACATAGATCCCAATGCTGCCGCTTCCCGTGTGAGGAGCCACGAGCAGGAGCATGTGAGCAATGCTTATAAAAAAGCTGCCGAAAACAACGGTAAAGTAATGTCCTGCAATGTTTCCATCCGTACGGACATTTGCCCGGAATGTGGACGCACCTATGTGTCCGGCGGCACCACAGCCACACAGATCAAATATTATAATGAAGAAAATCCCTATCAAAAAGAAATGAAATCCTCTGATGCAGCTAACAAATACCGGGGCATGAACCTCGATATTGCGTGTTGACATTTATCAGAGTCAGGAGTTTTGTATGAATACTTTTAAATCCTCCGCAGAGTTGAAAGCTTCTGCAAGAGAGAAAATGTTCGGCCACTATGGCACAGCCGTAGGCGCCGTTCTCATCATTATGTGTATCGTTGGTTCCCTCACTGGCATAACAGAACTGTTGGTAGATATGAGCACCGTGGCCGGCATTGTCATCTATTATGCCATCTCATTTTTGATCTCGCTGTTGTCGGGTTTATTTACCTCCGGCACTACGTATCTATACCTGAAAATCATCTGTAACAGACCGGTTTCTGTCAGGGATGTTTTCTACGGTTTCAGTCTCTGCCCGAACAAGACGATTCTGATGCAGGGATGGCTTTCCCTGATCACTTATATCGCCAATATACCGATGATCGTTTTAAGCTATCATCTTTTACATGCATCAGAATCAGAGATTCTGAAACTCATGCTTCCCTATGCACTGTGTATCATTCTCTCAGGCGTGGTCTCTACAATGGTGGGCCTTCTGTATGCCTTGGTTTTTTATCTGCTGCACGATTTCCCGCAGTATTCTACCCGGGAACTGCTTGCCAAAAGCCGACACCTGATGCGCGGTCATAAAGGAAGACTGTTCTATATATATGTCAGCTTTGTTCCATTATTTCTGGCTGCAATCCTCTCCTGCGGCATTGGCCTGTTATGGCTGATCCCCTATATCAATGCAACGCAGACGGAGTTCTTCCTGGATCTGATCCAGAATAAACAGAATTAATTTTGCCTATAAAATGTTTCATAAAAAAACATTGCGGAATAGATACTTTCATCTGCTCCGCAATGTCTTTTTTGTTTCATCAAGTATTGATCCACCGCAGATACGCATTGATAAACGGATCGATTGCCCCATCCATCACCGCATCCACATTGCCTGACTCTTCGTTTGTCCGATGGTCTTTTACCATGGTATAGGGCTGCATCACATAGGATCTTATCTGGTTTCCCCAGCCAATCTCTTTCACATCTCCCCGGATACCCGACAGCTTCTCCGCATTCTCTTCCTGCTTTAACATATAAAGCTTTGCCTTCAACATCTGCATCGCCTTATCCTTGTTCTGGAACTGGGAACGTTCATTCTGACAGGTAACCACGATTCCTGTCGGGAAATGTGTAATACGGATAGCCGATGATGTCTTATTGATATGCTGGCCACCCGCCCCGCTGCTTCGATAGGTATCAATGCGGATATCTTCATCTTTTACTTCT
>CAYUKT010000349.1:0-3008 GCA_964445285.1 uncultured Bacteroides sp.
TGGAACACCGCATCCAGATACACATCCATCAGATTCTGGAAATCCTTATCATTACAGCTGGCCACAGGATATACCGTCTTATCCGGATAAGTCATGGCATTTAAAAAGGTATTGAGAGACCCCTTAGCCAATTCAATAAAAGGATCCTTTACCGGAAACTTATCCGAACCGCAAAGCACCGTATGTTCAATGATATGCGCCACACCTGTACTGTCTTTGGGCGGTGTGCGGAATCCAATATAAAATACCTTATTGTCATCATCATTCGACAGAAGCGCCACCCGCGCCCCCGTTTTATTATGTTTCAGCAGATAGCCCTTGGAGTTGATATCTTTGATATCGCACTGCATAAGGACTGTATAGGCCTGTAACTGTTCTAACTGCATTTTCGGAAACTCCTTTCAAACTGACTTCCAAACGATTCTGCCCCGATACACACTGACCGGAATCCCAGAAGTACTATTCACATTTTTATAAGTATACCACTCCTGCTAAAATTTAGTAAAGAAAAACTAAAAGGACAGGCAAAAACTTAAGTTTTGTTTTCACCTGCCCAGTGTAAAAGGGGAATTTTACGCTGTAAGTGTACCAGAAAAAATTGTCAAACACAAGAGCATTTTGTAGAAATTACGCTGTAATTCATCGCGTAAACTGACAAGTCCCGTCTACACACTGAAAGACATCAGCGCCAGTTTGGACAAAATCAGTTCCTGCACCACTACGCCCGCCGCCTTTTTCTGTGCCAGATTCATGGCCGCGAACTCGTTTATCTTCATGACTTTACTCTGATAACCTGTCTTTTTCCTTCCCAAAAGTCCCTTCTTTTCTTCCAGTACGCTGATCTTTACCCGGGCCTTTAACTGCACATAAGTCCTATAGGAAAACTGATCCTCCGTCATATAATATAACTGGCTCTCCAGTGTGGTCTCCGGAATCGTATCCTTGAAAATATAGTGCTCCACAATACTCTTATATTTAAAATTCACCATCTCATCCTGCAGGATCTCCGCATAGCTTAACCTGGCGCCCAGATAAATGGAACCCGTATCCTGCATAAAATATTTAAAATCCCTGTTCTGCCCTTCCACGTACCCACCGCCTAATCTAAATCATCAATTCAGGTTGCAATCGCTTCAATCTTATCGCCGCTCACACGGATGGCATCCTCGATGGACTTTCTGCTAAAACCGGTCTCCGTCATCAATTCCTCCACCGTCACTTTTCTGCGAAGCTCCTCATACAAGGTGTTCGCCGCATCTGCCACCTTATTGACTTTGTCGGCAATCCGTTTATCCTTCTTCTCTTCCTCGGCATTTTCCGCGATAAAATCTTCCATGGCATCCATGATCAGCTTGGCCAGCATTCCCTGCACCTCAGAGGCATGTTCCAGGGCCCCCAGCATGGTCACACCCAGGGAAAGTGCCACATTGCCCTCCCCGATCAGGTCTTCCAGATATACACCCTGCCCGGCATAAAGCTTGGCAATCTCCGCCACTTCCGGAAGGAAGATCTCCGTCAGCCTTTTTATCGCATCCAGATCCCCGGCCATGGCCGAAAGAGTCACCGCTTCCCGCTCGCCATCGGAAATTTCAGAAAATGTCCTGAGCGATTCCAGGTAAGACGCCAGGTAATCTTTCTCTTCCTCCTGCAGGTATTCCTCATAATCCACCGGTTCACCGATGCCTATCTTTTTCTGCCGTAAATACTGGTAGACCATCTCCATCTGCTCTGCCGAGAGGGCTAAAGGCGCAAACGCTTCCTCCACCTCCGCCTCTAAGATACAGTTATTCTGTGTTTTGGCCTTCTGTCTGACTTCCTCTAATGTTTTGGCAAACTGAACTTCTCTGTCCATGTCGGATTCCTTTACTTTTTATGTTTTATGTCATTCTCCGGTTTCCCGTCAGCTTCTCCTGATATGGGTATGAGTATACAGATGCTCCTCACAGTACTCGTAATTGCCGTCACACTTGGAACAGAACCGGAACTGCATCTGCGGGCTGTCTACTTCCGTCCGGCCGCAGATGGCACACTTATGCTTAGTAATCCCGGTATTTCTTCTCACATCCCGTTTAAATTCCTGCCGTCTGTGAATCTGTTTGGGATTCAAATGCATCATATTTCTGGAAGTAAAGAAAAATACCACAAAATTGAGAAGCGATGCCGCAATGGCAAACTTATAGTACACACTGCTCCCCAAAAACTCAACGCCCAGCATGATCGCATAAATAACCCCCAGCCACTTTACCTTGATCGGGATAATAAACATCAAAAGCACCTGTGCCTCCGGGAAGGTAGCCGCAAATGCCAGGAATATCGACATATTGATATAATAAGTGCTAAAAGCAATGGAAATCGTATTAAAAAACACTTCCGGACTGTATTGTGCTATCATCCCTGCCTGGAAAAGATAACAGAATGCCATCAGCAAAAAACTGCCCAGTATTGTAAACAACATACCCTGGAACAAATATACATTATACCGATAAGTCCCCCAGGTTCGTTCCAGGGACGTCCCTATGGAGCAGTAAAAATACAACATGATCAAGGTCAGGAAAAGTCCCCCGCTTCCCGGCGGCGGCACTAAGATCCAGGTGACCAGCCGCCAGATCTGTCCATGCAGGATCGCATAAGGATTCAGGGTCAGAAACGATAACAAGATATTACTCCTGTCCATCATCTGCAGCAGATACCCCACACCATAACACAATACCAAAATAAAGGACAGATTTTTGATGGCATATTTCCCGAATTTCCGTTCAAAAGGACTCATAACAAACACACACTCCCACTGTTTGATTCTTAACACTGCCATCCGACACTCCCATACTCTTCCTATCCCCGGATCGGCATGTATTTTCCCCGCTAAAACTGAATACATTTTATCATCCCTTATTTTAAAAGTAAACGGCACAGTACCTAAAAACTGGGAAGTCATAAAAATTTTATAATTCACTCCCGAAATCTTCATTTTTTTCTAAGAATTGGACAATTGCTTTTTGGCAATCCCT
>CAYUKT010000350.1:0-1762 GCA_964445285.1 uncultured Bacteroides sp.
AAGCGCCAATGCATTCCTGACAAGCAAAGAGACGGACCTTTCGCATACACTGCGAGATGCCTGCCTCTCTCTTTTTTATTTTTCGTCATGATACATATCCAGTAAGTGTTCGAAATCAGCTTTTACTTCTGTGAACGCCTTGAGCAGTTTAGGAGAAAACGTCCCGCTGTGCCCGTTAATGATCATCTGATATGCCTTTTCCGGTTCATAAGCGGCCTTATAAACCCGCTTGGAAATAAGTGCATCATATACATCTACCAGAGAGACAATCTGCGCCGCAATACTGATCTCATCTCCCTTAAGCCCATCGGGATATCCCTTGCCGTCATATTTCTCGTGATGGTGTCTGGCAATATCATATGCATAGTCAAAGATTGCACGATCACTCAGATGCAGTCTCTGTTGTATGATCTCCGCTCCTTTGGTGGTATGGGACTTGATCAGTTCAAATTCATCCGGCGTCAGCTTGCCCGGTTTCAGGATAATGGTATCCGGAATCACAATCTTTCCGATATCATGTAGAGAGGACGCCCAGCCAATCTGCTGAATCTTTTCATGTGTCAGCTCATACTCCGGATAGAGTTTCATAACACTCTCCCCCAGGCACATGGAATATTCCCGAATTCTTCGGATGTGCTGCTTTGGCTCCATATTCCTGAATTCCACAATGTTACTCAGGGAATCTATCAAAATCTCATTGACCTGACTCAGTTTCTTAGCCTGCTGTCTTAACACACTGTTCTGTTTCTGGATATTGATATTCTGCTTTTTGACCATCAGTTCCAACTGCATCTTATACTGAAACCAACTGGCCGCATTGTAAACCACCTGTTTCACCACATCAGACTGATAGGGTTTCTTCAGAAAACTCACAACACCATACTCATAGCCCTTTTTCTCCAGTTCCGGAGAATATTCTCCCGTGATCATAACGAAGGGAATCTTACTCACAATATTTTTTTCCTTCAAATGCTCCAGCACTGCAAACCCATCCATCACAGGCATCAGATTATCCAGCAGCACCAGAGCAATCTGCGCATAATATTGGTTTAAGAGCGCAATACCCTCCTTACCATTGGCAGCCTCCAGAATGTTATAATCTGCCTGAAACAATTCTACCAGAATCGCCCTGTCGATCGCATTATCTTCAAATATTAAAATTGTGTCACGTTTCATGTTTTTTCCATACTTTCTATTTTTTAGACAATAGTTATCCAGCCATTTGCTACATGCTCACCATAATTACCTGCTTGTTCTTCAGTTTAAAGATAACTCTCTTCACTTCCGCTGGCAGCATATACTTAATACCATTGATAGTGATCAGACTGCCCTCATATGCCCTTCCTCTGACATAAACCGGTTCCGTCATGACCTGTTCCGTCAGATTGACAAGTTTGGACGACTCGCCGTCCAATTCCGCCAGTTTCTGGCCCTCCACTTCTATAGCAGCAAAAATCTTCCGCTGTATCTCTTCCGGAACTTCCTTACCCGCAGAACAAAGAGCCTGAATCTTGTCTCTTTGTTTTTCCAGAACCTCCAGTTCCTTCAGAAGCTTCTCACGTTCTCTCTCATACTCCAGCTGCCGTTTGTCATACAAGTCATTCCGTCCCACATCCAAAATGGTCTTGATATGCAGTCGGTTTCCCAGATTGTAGGTATCTACACCTCTTACCGCCCTGATGACGCCGCCTAACAGAACACCCTTGCTTCCCGACACCACCACCTTACCCATCGTGTTAATGTTACTGTTCATTATGTAGTT
>CAYUKT010000350.1:1862-2995 GCA_964445285.1 uncultured Bacteroides sp.
ATCCACCATCTCAAAGGCTTCTATATTGACATAATCGACACTGCCGTCCGGAAGCGGTGCCGGAATACGAGGCAGATCAAGACGGACAAAAAACTCAAACCATCCATCTTCGCCTCTCTGGGCCGGTATACCCTCCGCGATCAGTATTTTTTCATTTAACCTCTTCTTATCGATCAGATCTGTGATCGCATCATGCTTAATCCCATAAATGATTTCCCGTTTTTCCAAGTCCTGATAAATATCTTCCTTGGTGACCATATTGCCCGGAACCCAGGGAATATAGGCATATGCCTTATTACCGTTCTCCTCTATGGAAATAACAAACTCTTTCTTCCTGTTAGATTCAAAATATGACTTCTTCCCATTCTCATTTTCTTTGCTGATCTCATGCTGCGGTTTTTCTTCCGAAACCCCACTGGATCTCTTTCTGTTGATAATGGCCTGTCGTTTCTCCTTCATATCCGTGGCGGAAAAGACCAGACTTTTGTAGGCGGATACATCAAGACCTGCCTCCATCCCCAGACGAATCTCTCTCATCTGCGCGTGGCTGTACAGACGATTCGCGTAAACGGACACATCCAGCTTTTTTTCCAGCCCCAGTCGAATCTCCTGCATCTGCATCCAATTATATCTGCTGTCCGCATAAGGTGAAATATCTAATTCTTCGCACAGGCCAATCCTGATCTCCCGAATCTGCGGTGCGCACATAGCATCCTTGATCCATTGATCCAATGGCAGTCTGTTGATCATGGCAAGCCGGATTTCCTCCAGATCTTCTTCTATAAAACCCCTCTTAACATAGGGCATCAGATCGATCGATGAATACAGCCCCAGCCTGATCTGCCTCATAGTCTCATAACTGTACTTTGGATCGGCATATACAGAGGCATCTATCTTATCCTTAAGCCCCGTACGAATCTGTTCCATCTGCAGCCAGTTAAATTCCGGGTTGGCATACACCGAGATATCCAGTCCCTGTTCTCTTCCGATCTTAATCTCCTGCTTCTGTGCCTTTTTATATTCGGCATCTTCCATCATGGGAAAATGCACTTCCTGCTGTATACCTGACTCCAGATTACTCATATCTAATACCATGCTTTCCTGCGATATCTATATTTACACGCAAATGGGAA
>CAYUKT010000351.1:0-521 GCA_964445285.1 uncultured Bacteroides sp.
GCAGGATCTCACCGGCACCGGCATCGCCTGCCAGTTTACCGCCCTGAATAGAAGCGCCCAGTGCCACACACACATCACGATTTAAGGATTTGCAGGGCTCCTTGCCTGTCAGCATTCTTACTTTATCCTGCACCGCAGGCACACGGGTGGAACCGCCCACCAGAAGCACCTGGCCGATATCTGCATTGGTCAGACCCGCATCTTTCATTGCGTTCTGTACCGGAATTGCTGTCTTCTCAACCAGATCATGGGTCAGCTCATCGAATTTCGCCCTTGTCAGGTTCATATCAAAGTGTTTCGGACCTTCCGAAGTCGCTGTGATGAAAGGAAGGTTGATGTTGGTCGTGGTCGCGGAAGAAAGTTCTTTCTTCGCCTTCTCTGCCGCCTCCTTGGCCGCTGCCTCCGTCTCGCTCCCCGCCGCGTCCCGCGCAGCCTGCTCCAGCTTCGCGGCCAGCTCCGGGAACGCCTTCTTCAGGTCCTCCACCGTTTTGATGTTTTCCAGATCCATGTTCGGTCCTCTC
>CAYUKT010000351.1:531-2993 GCA_964445285.1 uncultured Bacteroides sp.
GCCATCTTATCATTGGAAAGATCCACACCTTCCTGCTTCTTGAACTCAGATAACATCCAGTCAATGATCTTCTGGTCAAAGTCATCGCCGCCCAGATGAGTATCGCCGTTGGTAGCAAGTACCTCGATGACGCCATCACCTATCTCAATGATGGATACATCAAAAGTACCGCCGCCCAGATCATACACCATGATCTTTTGCTCTTTTTCATTATCAAGACCGTAAGCAAGCGCTGCCGCGGTAGGCTCATTGATGATACGCTTTACATCCAGACCTGCAATCTTACCTGCATCCTTGGTTGCCTGTCTCTGCGCATCGTTGAAGTATGCGGGAACTGTGATGACAGCCTCCGTCACTTTCTCACCCAGATAGTTCTCTGCATCCGCTTTCAGTTTCTGTAAGATCATGGCAGAAATCTGCTGCGGGGAATATTTCTTGTCATCAATGGTGCGTCCCCTGTCCGTACCCATATCCCTCTTGATAGAGGAGATAGTCTTATCAGCGTTGGTCACTGCCTGACGCTTCGCCGGCTCACCTACCAGCCTTTCCCCTGTCTTGGTAAAAGCAACTACGGAAGGTGTGGTCCTCGCACCCTCTGTATTTGCAATGACAGTAGGTTTACCACCCTCCATAACTGCCACGCAGCTATTGGTTGTTCCCAAGTCAATTCCGATAATTTTACTCATAATTTTTCCCTCCTGCTTATCATAAAGCTGAATCTTAATATATTATTGTTTTGGTATGATATATTGTTATAAAAATTGTAACCTGTTACTGTACCACCGCAACCATGCTGTGCCTGACTACACTGTCACGGTAGGTATACCCTTTTTGCAGTTCCTGCGCCACCACACCAGATTCAAATTCTTCACTCTCCACCTGCATCACCGCATTATGGAAGTCCGGATTAAATTCCTCTCCCACTGCAGGGATTGGTTTCACTTCCATATTCTCAAGTTCCGTCATGAGCTGCTTATAAATCATCTGCATGCCCTGTGAAAAGGCGCTGTCCTTCTCCTCTTCCGGGACACTCGCAAGGCCTCTCTCAAAGTTATCGACCACCGGGAGTATCTTCTCGATCACGCTCTTGGCGCCGGTCTCAAACATCGCCGTCTTCTCTTTCTCCGTCCGCTTACGGAAATTCTCAAACTCGGCCATCTGGCGTTTCACCCTGTCTTCCAGTTCCTCAATCTTTTCTTTCAGGGCATCTTGCTTCTTGTCAGCCTTTTCCTTTTTCTTTTTTTCTTTCTTTTCTTCTTTGGAAATCTCCTTCTCTGTCTCCACCGTCTCTTCTTTCACGGTTTCTGTCTCCGCCGTCTCGGATACCTGTTCTTCTTCGGGATTTTCCACTGTCAGGTTTTCTTCCTGCATCTTATCTTTTTCCTCTGCCACGCTTTTCATTCCTTTCCGTCAGAACCGACCATCGTCAGTCTTTCTTATATAAATCATCCAACTGGTTCTTTAACAGCTTCAGATTGCTTACTACCTTTTCATAATCCATTCTCTTGGGACCGATGATACCGATCGTGCCCTTCATGCCCTCATCCAATTCATAAGTGGCCGTCACGATACTGCAGTCTTTCATGCCCGCCACCGGTGTCTCGCTGCCGATATAAACCTGTATGCCGGTATTGTTGTCATCCGCCAGATTATCCTGTACCAGTTCGCTTAGCAGCTGTTTCTCCTCAAAGGTAGTGATCAGTTCACTGGCCCGCTCATGATCTGCAAGCTCCGGATACTTGAAGAAGTTCTTCGCACCGCTGGTATAAATCTCCAGGTCCTCATCCGCCTTGATGGCTTCCGCCACCGCATCGATGACATCCGCCACAATATCACTGTGGATGCCGGCCTGCTGCTTCATAGCTGCGATCATGCCCAGGTTGATTTCCTCCAAGGACAGGCCGTTCAAATGCGTATTGAGAAGAATGTTCAGCTTCAGGATCGTCTCCTCGCCCAATCTCTCGGCTACCGTCAGAATATTGTTCTTGATCACATTGCCCTCCACTACGATCACTGCCAGTATATGATTGGCATCCACCTGGGAGAGCTGGATGAATTTTAGTTTGTTACGGTGATACTGGGGAGCAGAGATCATGGCCGCATATTCGGTATTGTTGGCAAGCACTTTCGCCGCCTGTTTCAGGAGGTGATCCATCTTATCTTCCTTCTCAAGAAGCATCTCCTTTATCTCTTCTACTTCCCGTTCCTTCTCCTCCATCATCCTGTCCACGTACAGGCGGTATCCTTTATCGGAAGGAATCCTGCCCGCAGAGGTGTGGGGCTGCAGGATGTATCCCAGTTCTTCCAGATCAGCCATCTCATTACGGATGGTAGCGGAACTTAAGTTTAAATCAGTATACTTGGAGATTGTACGGCTGCCCACCGGTTCGCCCGTCTCTAAGTAATTACGAATGATGGCTTGCAATATTATATATTTTCTTTCATCTAACTGCATACCACTT
>CAYUKT010000352.1:0-2990 GCA_964445285.1 uncultured Bacteroides sp.
GATCGTATTCCAGTCCGCCTTATCTGACGGAAGCACCCGGTACCAATATGCCGCCATACACCAGAGATTCCATACCACACAAACGCCGCAATAACCATACACAAACCCTGCAAGCAGTCTTCCCCTGCCGCCTTTTTCCCTTTTGCGCTGCTCGATATAATCAAATACATAAGCAAGGAAAATGGCAAAAACACACAAAAAATCCACCACTACCCTCTGCCCAAAGGAACCGCCATAATACCAGCACCACCAGGCGCTGGAAACATAAATGATCACCACCAGGAACACCACCAGGCCCACATAGAGCTGCTGCCGTTTCTTATAAGCTGCAAAAATCCCCACAATGGCTAACAACAATAAAGGACTCCAAAAGAACATTCCCTTTCGCACACTGAACAGGAAATTCCCAATCTGCGGTGCAAGCCAGTAAAAAGGTTCATTGGATCCATAGGAATACACAAACCAATGCCCCGTTGCCGCATGCCAGTACAGCAGCTGCGGAAGCAGGGTGACCATTCCGGTCAATACTATTGGCACGGCCCGGGCCGGTTTTAAAATCGTGATCATTCTCTTCTGTAACGTCTCCCAATTTCTGACGCCATAAAAAACATAGGTCAATACGAATAAAATATTTGTATTGCGGCACATGAAGATCAATCCCGCAATCAATCCAAAGAGGCAGGTATGGATCAGCTTATTCTTTCCTTCCTGCTCCCGCGCCTCATACCAGCACAGATAAAAGAGGAACAGATTGAAAAGGAAATAAGAATAGACATGGGAAAAGCAGGCATCATAGGACGCATAGTGGAACAGGTTGGTCCCATAGGTGATCACTGCACACGCCGCCAGCGATATTTTTTTAGAAAAGCCCAGATATTTTACCAGCAGTTCATATAATAGTATGGTCCCAATGACCCAATATAAGACGCCTCCAAACAAAACCATATATTGGTAAAGATTGGAATATCCCGTGGCCGTCATACTGCCTGTAAGCGCATCCTTAACCAGACAGACCACATGCGCCAGAAAGAAAAAGGGGCTCTCCATGATCGCCACACCCACCGGATACTTATCGATAAGTCCGCCGTCCACTGCGATCAGATCAAAAGGATGTTCCCAGCCTTCCATAAATCCGAAAGAAAAATCTCCATGAATGACAGCCGGCAGATACAGGTAGTATCCAAACCCATCTGAGTACACTTTCGGCGCATTCAACACTTTCACATGATACACCCACACAATACTGCAAAACATGAGCAAGGCGGAAAGCGCAATAAAAATATACAATCCCAGATGCTCCCGGATATGCACTTTTGTCTTACCTGTTATCTTCGTCATTTCCTTCCTCCGTCAAAAACTCATATCCCACAAGAGTCAGACCGCAGGCCGGTGCAGTAGGACCTGCCGCCTGTCTGTCTTTTGCCGCCAGGATCTTTGCCACCTTCTCAGGTTCCATATGTCCCCTGCCCACTTCCAGCAGAGTACCGGCCATGATCCGTACCATATTATATAAAAATCCCCTGCCGGACACGCGGATGATGATCTCATCGTCTTCCCTGCATACCTCCACGCAGTCCACCCGCCGCACCGTGGTGAGAGCCTGTGTCTGGACGCTGCAAAAGCTTTTGAAATCATGTTCACCGATAAGATATTCCGCCGCTTGACTCATTAAGTCAACATCCAGTGGTATATACGTATAATAAGAATAAAGCCTCTTGGTAGGCATGGGAAAAGGTGCGCAATAAATCCGATATTCATAGGTCTTGCGGCTCTCACAGCGCCTGGGATGGAAATCGGACACCACTTCCCTGGAACCACAGATCCGGATATCCTCCGGTAGCCTTTGATTGAGCGCATAGGAGAACTTGTCGCCCGGAATCCGGCTCATCGTATCAAACACCGCAATATTTCCCCTGGCGTGAACTCCCGCATCTGTCCGGCTTGCGCCTATCACCGTAATCTCTTCGCCCGTCAATTCGCTGAGACAGCGGTTTAAGACACTCTCGATGGTCTCACCATTTGGCTGTAACTGCCACCCACTATAATTCGTGCCGTCATAGGCCACAGTCAGCATGACCCTTTTCATCTTTCCCTCTTCACCTTCATACTCTCATATGTCCGCAATACTGCTTTCCAATCAATACACAAACCTCACAGGTATATCCGTATCAGGACACAGCCTGCAAAATAGGCTGCCAGCACACCATACGCAATCCTGTCCCTCGCTTTGTACTGCAAAGGTTTCATCTTCGTACGGTTCTCCCCGCCGCGATAACATCTTGCCTCCATGGCCATCGCCAGATCATTGGCCCTGCGGAAAGCCGAGATAAACAGGGGCACCAGAAGCGGCACCATGGCCTTCGCCTTTTTGATCAGGTTCCCACTCTCAAAGTCCGCGCCCCTGGCAATCTGCGCTTTCATAATCTTATCTGTCTCTTCTAATAAAATGGGGATGAACCGCAGCGCGATGGACATCATCATCGCTACCTCATGCACCGGCACCTTAAAGATCTTAAGCGGCCGCATCAGCTTCTCCATCCCATCCGTCAGACTGTTGGGCGTAGTCGTCAGCGTCATCACAGAAGAACCTATGATAAGAAAAGACAATCGTATCGCCATCATTCCTGCAATCTTTGCCCCTTCTTTCGTGATCGTAAACTTCCACAGCGTCACCAAAGGTTCCCCTGGCGTCAGAAATAAGTTAAACACCACAGTGATCATCAGGATAAAGACGATCGCCTTCATTCCCTTTACCATATAACCAAACGGTACCTTCGACAGTTTGATCACCACTGCCAGAAAGACTGCCGCCAACACATATCCAATCCAGCTTTGTACCACAAACAGAGAAATGATGAAAGCCAGCGTAGCCGTCAGTTTTACCCGCGGGTCCAGTTTATGGATAACGGAATCCGCCTGATAATACTGGCCCAATGTAATATCTCGTATCATACGTATCTCCTACAACTAAATTAAAATCCGAGGCCGCC
>CAYUKT010000353.1:0-2977 GCA_964445285.1 uncultured Bacteroides sp.
GAATTAATTTGACCCTCTATAAACTGGAAAAAGTCATGAACGGAGACATCCAGGAGATCATAGATGCCTGTATTGCCGCCGATCAGGCCGCCAAATTGTCCAAGATGGGAGAAAACTGAGATTACGGCCTGATCGGCATGATCAAGGCCGCCAAGCTGTCTAAGATGGGAGAAAACTGAACTTAATTCGTCCGGTGGTGTTTAAAGTTGAGGCGGTTGAGGATGAAACGTAACGGGAAGTCAGCGTGAAAAATAGGGTATAGAAAATGTGCATAAATATTTACACAACAGGTGGAATTGGTGTACAATAATATTTGTATGAGAATTATTATGCAGCAAAGGAGAAGAGGCGTGAAAAAGATTGTATGGAATAAGAGATATGAAATCAACGTTGACTTTATCGATAAGGAACATAAGCAGCTCTTTTCGACCATAAATAAGCTGCTTACACTCAGCGAAAACGAAGATAAAAGCGAATGGGTATGTCGTGAAGGGGTTAAATATCTGAAAAATCATGCTATGGAGCATTTTGCACATGAAGAAGAGTATATGCAGTCCATTCATTACAGTGATTACGATATACATAAGCGTCTGCATAATAATTTTCAGTATAATACGCTTCCGGCTCTGGAAGAAGAACTGGAAGAAACGAATTATTCCGAGGAGTCCATCCGGCATTTCCTGGGGGTTTGCATCGGCTGGGTGGTTGCCCATACCCAGACAGAGGACCAGGCGATCGTGGGAAAGACCATAAACAAATGGGTGGATATTCCGCATGAAGGTGAGCTGGATGCCCTGGAGCAGACGATCGTTCAGCTTATCCAGGGGATGTTTCAGATGAAAGCCAAGATCGTCAGCAGACAGTATGAAGGGGAAGATTTCGGCAAGGTTTTGTGTAATCGCTTTGTCTATCGGGGAAAAAATAAGGAAAAATGGGAGATTGTGCTGTGCTTTGAGGAACGGCTGATGCTGAAAGTTGTTAGTGACATGCTGAGTACGCAATACCTGAGGGTCGATGATATGGTGGTAAATATCGCCAGATATATCTCAAGGCAGTTTCTGGACAAAATAGGAGAATGCTTTCCGACATTGGGCGTGTGTGAATTGGACAGTGAGTCCCTGCTGACGTATGATCAGCTTGTGAATTCCTTTGACCGGGCACATCCGGCCTGCAGCCTGCTGTTTGATACGGGGGATGGATATTTTGCTTTCTGTGTGACGAGTTCGGATTCTATCCGCGGGAAGATCGTACCGGCATTGAATTCACAAAATGCTATGAGTGAGATCAAAAGATATCTCAACGGTGAGATGAGGAAGAAAAAGATCCTCGTGGTGGATGACTCCGACTTTATGCGTCAGAATCTTCTGAATCTGTTGGGAAAAGATTATGAGATGATAGAGAGTGATTCCAGCATCGCGGCGATCAAGAGTATAACGGTCAACAGACCGGATCTGATCCTGTTGGATTATGAAATGCCCGTCTGTGACGGAAGGCAGACGCTGGAGATGATCCGGTCTGATAAAGAGATTGCCGATATTCCGGTTATTTTCCTCACGGGCAGGGGGGATATGGAAAGTGTCAAGAAAGTTATGTCGTTGAAACCGAAGGGATATCTGTTAAAGACAATGCCGGAGGAAGATATTAAGAAGACAATTGATGCTTTTTTTACAAAAAAGGAAAAAGCAAAGGCGTGATACGGCATGATAATTTGAAACAGTGTTAGTCTTAAGTACAGGGGCATGTCAGAAATGATGTGCCCTGATGCTTCAGGCAGCCTATGCGCAGGATGAGTAATCTGCTGAAAAAATTCAAAGTAATTTGCTCTTTTTGTAAAAAAAGGTTTGAATTATTTGCAAATGCGTTTATAATAGGATTAGATACGTATAATTTTGGGTATTCTGTACAGGAGATAGTGAAAGGAGATTCATATCGTGGCGTTTGATATTGGAATAGATTTGGGAACTGCCAGCATACTGGTTTATATAAAGGGAAAAGGTGTTGTACTCAAGGAGCCAAGTGTAGTGGCGTTTGATCGCGATACCAATCGGATTAAGGCAATCGGTGAGGAGGCGCGTCTGATGTTAGGGCGTACTCCGGGAAATATTGTAGCAGTTCGGCCGCTTCGCCAGGGCGTGATTTCTGATTATACAGTGACAGAAAAGATGTTAAAATATTTTATACAGAAAGCAGTGGGAAAACAGAGATTCCGCAAACCGTTAATCAGTATCTGTGTGCCGAGCCAGGTCACAGAGGTAGAGAGGAAAGCCGTGGAGGATGCAGCGTTCCAGGCCGGAGCCCGGGATGTGAAGATAATTGAGGAACCCATTGCTGCTGCGATTGGGGCTGGTATTGATATTGCCCGTCCCTGTGGTAATATGATTGTCGATATCGGGGGTGGTACCTCAGATATTGCTGTTATTTCCCTCGGCGGGACGGTAGTCAGTACTTCGATAAAAATTGCGGGGGATGATTTTGACGATGCCATTGTCCGCTATATGCGAAAGAAGCATAACCTGTTAATCGGAGAGCGGACAGCAGAGGATATAAAAATCCGTATTGGTTCAGCGTATCCGCGGCCGGAAAGTGTGTCAGTGGATGTGCGCGGGCGTAATCTTGTCAGTGGTCTGCCAAAGACAGTAACGGTTACGTCAGAAGAAACAGAAGAGGCATTAAAAGACACGACAGCACAGATTGTAGAGGCGGTGCACAGCGTATTGGAGAAGACACCGCCGGAGCTTGCTGCCGATATTGCAGACCGCGGTATTGTACTGACCGGAGGGGGAAGCCTTTTGTATGGTCTGGAGGAATTAATTGAATCCAAGACAGGCATAACAACCATGACGGCAGAAGAACCAATGACAGCGGTGGCAATAGGAACCGGAAAATATGTAGAATTCCTTAGCGGTTCCGGAACAGATGATTAAACATAAAGGAGGAGCATCATGCTGAGAGGTCTTTATACTGCTTGGACAGGGAT
>CAYUKT010000354.1:0-2947 GCA_964445285.1 uncultured Bacteroides sp.
CTGTTCTTGTCATCATGACTGTTTTACCTTTTCTCTATCGCTCTGTCCGTTATCAAATGCAGGAGATTGAGGCAGCGTCCCACTTTTCCTGTGCAAAACTGTTGCTGGCAAAACTCATTGTCATCGGGATTGGGGATATCTCTGTCCTGAGCGGCATTTTCCTGACCACCATAATAAGGACATCCCTGCCGTCAGAGAGCGCTTTTTTATACCTGTGTTTCCCGTTCCTTCTAGCGGGCAGCGGCTGTCTGTTCCTGCTGAGGCGTCTGTCTCCCTGGCAGTTTTTGATGGGGAGTCTTTCGTTCTGTTCCGTACTGGCCCTGGTATTTTGTATGGTTCCCGGACAGTATGCTTTTCTGTTCCGGCAGTCTTTCTCTGTGGAATGGATGATAATATGCACATTACTCTTCATCTGCTGTGTAGATCAAGTCCGCGGCATTGTCCGGGATTCTGCTTACACGGAAACGCAGGTGGCATAAAAAAAAGTAAATTTGCTTCGCAAATTAACTTTGCGAGATCCGCTCCGCGGACTCGGATAAGCGGAGGACTTTCCTATAGAAAAAAGTAACTTTGCGAGATCCGCTCCGCGGCCTCGGATAAGCGGAGCAATTTCCTATACCATAAAATAAGGAGTGTTTACGCTCCGGAATGGAGATTCTATGGAATTATATATGGAACATGTTACCAAACAATTCAAGGATATGACTGCCGTCAATGACGTATCCTTACAGATTACCCCCGGTGTCTGGGGACTTCTGGGGGCCAATGGCGCCGGAAAGACCACCCTCATGCGGATGATCGCAGGCATCATGAAACCTTCCTCAGGACAGGTGCTGTACGATGGTATTCCGATTGAAGACCTGAAGGAACGATACCGGGATGTGTTCGGCTATCTTCCCCAGGAATTCGGCTTTTACCCCGAATTTACCGTCAAGGACTATCTGGAATACGTTGCGGTCTTAAAAGGCCTAACGGAAAGGGAAAGTAAACGCAGGATAGGTGAACTGCTGGAGCAGATGACCCTGTCCCATGTCAGGAACAAAAAGATCATCAAATTATCCGGCGGCATGAAACGGTGGGTAGGCATTGCCCAGGCCCTGCTAAACGAACCGGAAGTCCTGATTTTGGATGAACCTACCAGCGGACTGGATCCCGGAGAAAGGGTTCATTTCCGCAATCTGCTCTCAGAGTTTGCCCATGACCGGATTGTCCTGATCTCAACACATATCGTTTCTGATGTGGAATACATCGCCACCCAGAATGCAGTGATGAAGGACGGAAAACTCCTTGCCCGGGGCACTACCGAGGAGCTGGTAAAACTGGTGGAAAGCAAAGTATGGACCGCCCGGATTCCCATAAACCGCCTGCCGGAATATGAGCGCGCCCTGCAGATCGTAAATATCCGCAATGAGGAAAACGGGCAGATTTCTATCCGCTACCTGGCCGAACATCCCCAAACCGGCGATTCAACTCCTGCGCCGCCCCATCTGGAAGATTTGTATTTATGGATGTTTCCCCTGAAAAAAGTAGACCGGAGGTGATTATCATGCGTTTGCTAAAATTAGAAATAAAACGAATCCTAAAGACCAGACTGACTCTTATTTTATTGGGTTTATGCCTGTTGTTTTCCTTCCTGCTGGCATGGATGCCCATTACCTTTTCCTACAATGTCTATCAAGATGAAGACGGGACGGAAGTCGTCTTAAAAGGCCTAGAATCCATTGCCTATGAGAAAGAACTACAGGCGGACATCGCCGGCACCGTCACCCCGGAAAAGGTACGGCTGGCTCTGGAAGATTATCAGGCATGTCTGACCAAATACGGCGTAAAGACTTCCTATGATCTGCCGGAAGGCATCTATGAGCAGGAAATCCTTCCCTATGCCCCTCTCTTACACGGTATCCGGGAGGCCTATGCCAATCCAAAAACAGGAATCGCCGCCGCCATCATAGACATCGATCCGGAGACCGTGGATGACTATTACCATGTATGTGAAGGGCGTATTGTCTCCCTGATGAGGCAGGAACAGAAAGACCATCCGGCCGCGCAGCAGAAAGCCATCGATTTATACGCTATAGTGGAAAAACCCTATCTGTTTTTCCCGGGATACAGTACGAATGCCATGGATTATCAGATCATGCTCGCCTTTTTGGTCGTACTCTTCTGTATGGTCATCGCCGCGCCTGTCTTTACTTCCGATTACCAGACCGGCGCCGATGATATCTTCCGCTGTACCAAATATGGTAAGGGAAAATTTGCCGTGATCAAGATTCTTTCCGCCTTTTTGATCAGCGGGACCACTTACTGCCTCTGCATCGGCATTTATATCCTGGTATCCAACAGTCTCTGGGGCTGGGAATGTACCCGGACTTCCATGCAGATGCTGTATTCCATTATCAATCTGCCAAATATGGATATCGGACAACTCCAGCGTTTTATCGCCATTGCCGGTCTGCTCAGCATATTGGCAGTCATCAGCTTTACTGTTTTTCTGTCTTCCAAAATAAGAAATATCGTGATCTGCCTCTCCACCGCACTTCTTTTCTGTCTTTTGCCGATCATCCTTTATGTGATCCTGCCTGAACACATTGGCATCTGGTTCTACAGCATCCTGCCGGCAGGCACGACCGGATTGCAGACCAGTATTCTATATGCTGCCGCGGACTTTGCATTCTGGAATATCGGGAATATCGCCATCTGGCTGCCTCATGTGATGGTTGTCGCCTGTGTAGTTGAGATTCCGCTGTTTGCGGGTTTGGCAGTGTATTCTTATTCAACACATAAAAGGAAATAGGATAACTCCCTATATCATCATAGGAAACCGGTCCTGCTGTTATAAAGACCGGTTTCCTAATTCTAGTTGTATCTCCATTCCCAAATGACCGCTCAACTATATGCCATCACGAATCACCTTCTCCCCAGTAGCTGTCCTTGGCATAATAACTCT
>CAYUKT010000355.1:0-2947 GCA_964445285.1 uncultured Bacteroides sp.
TGATTATGCTATTTGTGCAAATTCAACATACTTGACAGAGTTTCGCAATTACCTATATTATATTTATATTTTATGTATCTTTCTGCCCTTCCAAACCCTTCTCAGGATTATGTACTTTTGTCGATGCATTGCCGATTTGCAATTTACCATTTTGAATGACGTATGCTATTTAATTTACCCCTGATACTCCTTCCAGCATTTTATCCCACTTTAATTTTTATCTGTATCATGTTATTTCATACACTTATATTGGATATTAATAACACAGAAAATTTATTCGCATCAATCATTTCATTCGTTATTGCATTATCAAGTCAAGATTTAATATATTTCTATTTTGACTTATCCATGTAAATCCAAGATGCAGTACCTGCCAATCGGGCTAACCAAAATAATCTTTCGAAGACATTATGTAACATCTGTTTTCAGATTAAATCACACCCGTCTTTGCCGGTATGCTTCATATAATAACACCGATGATGCTACCGCCGCATTCAGCGATTCCACGCTTCCCTCCATGGGAATCCTGATCAGGACATCCGCGCAGTCCGCCGTTTCCTTCCGCAGGCCATTGCCCTCATTGCCAATCAAGAAAGCCGTACTCTTCCTGTAATCAAACGCCTCATAACACGCCTTTCCCCCAAGATGCGCGGCATACACGCAGACACCTTTCTCCTGCAGCGCTTTGATAATGCAAGGCATATCTTCCACAACTACAAAAGGAACCCGGTAAACTGATCCCATTGTGGAACGTATTGTCTTTGGATTATAGACGTCCGCCGTGTGACGGCTCATGATAACACCGCTGGCACCGGCTGCCTCCGCCGTTCGAAAGATAGTCCCCAGATTTCCCGGATCCTGAATGTCTTCCAATATAATAAATAACTTTCGTTCTTTTTTGCTGTTTTCCAACAAAAAAGTTAAATCGTGATGAAATTGACGAACCAAGCACAAAATTCCCTGCGGAGTCATGGTGTCGGACATCTTCCCAAAGACCTCATCCGATACCAATTCATAAGAAAGCTCTGCCAGTTTTGCTCCACACATTTCAAGCAGCCCCTGCTCGGCGCTGCCGGCCACATATACGCCGCAGATTCTCTCTTTAGGCGCTTCCATAAACATCTTGACACCCTCTGCCACGAAGACATCTTTCTTATTCCGCTCTTTCCCTTTCTGGGAGAGCGCTGCGATTTCCTTCACGGTCTTGTTATTGAGACTCGTAATCATCCAAACCTCCCTATCCCGGATATTCATTCCGGCAATTGTTACAGGTCTTTCCACTAATCGTCAGTTATCCTTTAAGCTCATCTCGCAACGGCATTTTATATCGGAAGATCCTGGAAGGGCGGTGCCCGGCATTGGATGTCATTTTGCCCGTATCTTCCAGTTTGTCAAAGATGGTGCGCCGAAATGCTGCAGGAAGAAGTTTTTTACCAAGAATGAGTTCATATACTTCCTGCAGCTCGCTGATGGTAAATTCCGCCGGCATCATATGGAATACGATATCTGTATAGTTGATTTTCCCCTGAAGCCGTTTGAGCGCTTCCGCAATAATCAGGTTGTGATCGAAAGCCAGATCCATCTCCGAAATTTCTTCCACCGCAAACCATTCGGCACCCGAAATGTTCGTCCGGCTGATGTCCACCAGGGAAATATAGGCACAGCTGACAATCCTCATCCGGGGATCACGATTCACACTGCCGAAAGTATAGAGCTGTTCGCTGTAAATATCACTGAGTCCTGTTTTATCAGATAACACCCGTTTCAGTGTCTCCTCAAAAGTCTCCTTCTCTCCCACGAAACCGCCTGGCAGGCTGTAACAACCCTTGTAGGGATAATTATCCCGTTTCACCAACAGAATCTTTAAAGATTGTCTGTCTAACTTCCGATAATTATCGGTCGTATCCTTTGCCACCCCCACTACGATCGCATCCACCGTGATTGAGATAGAACCGTACTTTTCCGGATGATACTGGCTTAAAAATTCTTCTTCACCCGGATCCACCGCCCTGTTTTTACTGCTCATGTATCTTGTCCTCCATTTTCGGATATCCTGAATACATTGCTATTATACTTCCTATTCCAATCTTTGACAAATGCAATTAACATAGTCACTTCTGTTCCACACTAGGTGGATAACAAAATTTCGGCATCAACTCCAGCTTAAACATATTCTTCTCATGCAGTCTGTCAATCTTCTCCTTCACGGCAGCATCTGCAATCTCCCCGGTACGGATATATCTGTCCAACACCTCATAAGAAAAGCCAAGGTTTTCCTCATCGCTCTTGCCGCATAGTCCATCGGAAGGCACTTTCTCAATCAGATCCTGCAAAAGTCCCGCCGCCCGGCCGACCAGCTTCACTTCCGCTGTCGTCAGATCGGATAGGGGACTGAAATCTCCCACACTGTCTCCGTACCTGGTGGAATATCCCACCCAGTCTTCCGAAAGATTACAGGTGTTTGCCACCCGGCCATTCCTCGACTGCGAGACTGCATACAGGATTGTCATGCGCAGACGCGCCGGCAGATTCACAGCGGCCTGCTCGCTCATGCCCTCCTCCAGTGCCGCCTGTACGCCCTTTGACGCCACCTGCACAAGAGGCGCGATATTGATGGTAACCGCCTGGATTCCCAGAAATTCCACAAGTTTCTCTGCCATATCGATATCAGCCTGTTCCCCGTTTGGCATCAGGACACCGATCACCCGCTCTCTTCCCAGCGCCTCCACACACAAGGCCGCCGCCACAGAACTGTCCTTTCCTCCGGAAATGCCAATGATACAGTTACAGTCTTTGCCATTCTGTTCAAAAAATTCCCTGATCCATGCCACACACTGTTCTTTTACTTCCCCTGCACGAAATTCTCCCATATTTTCCTCCCTTCCGAAGCATCCAATGCTGAGGAACGCGAACCACATCTCAAATTTGGTTCTGCGATCACGGGAAT
>CAYUKT010000356.1:0-1564 GCA_964445285.1 uncultured Bacteroides sp.
AAATCATGCGAATTGGTCCTGCACGAAACGGTTTTATTGTCAGAAGAAGCATAGGTATTCCTTTTCGCTGTCAGAAGAAACTCTATGATTTTATGGATATCCTTGTCTGTATTTGTGGACAGAGCAACATTACACGCATCATCCTCTTTCACAATACGGTCTATCGTCACCCCGTATAAATCACTCAATAAAATCAAACCGCCCAACTCTGGAACAGCCTGCCCATTTTCCCATTTGCTGATCGTCTGACGGGCAATGCCTAATTCATCTGCAAGCTGTTCCTGTGAATAACCGTTCTGCTTTCTCAAAAGTTGTAATTTATCCTTTAATTCCATGAAAGGCCCTCCTGTATCTTATTATATAAGAAATTCCTTCGCTTATCTGAAGCCGCGAAGCAGATTTACTTTATATTTATATTATATCAGGCATGTCAGCCCGGGCCACCACTTCCAAGATGCAAAAATGTCATTATATAGCGTCATCTAACCTTAATCGACAATACCACCCAATCATCCTCCCCCAAATGATAGGGATTACCGCAGTATGGGCAAACACGCTGCCTTGTGGCGTCAAAACTCCCGCCGCAGCCGGCGCATTGTACCTTTTTAATGGAAAAACCAAAATCTGCTGCCCTTTTGACAGACTTGCCCACCACCATACGGAACATGTCATCTTTCCGGCTCAACCTGCCTGTATCATAGATATCGGACATATACACATCCAGATCCAGATAGCAATATCCATCCTTCACCCAGCCCCTGTTCAGTCCCATACTTCCCTCATAGACAGATTCTACAATAGCGGAAAAATCAGGAATCTTTTCCTGCCCCTCATAGACCGGCGAGTTCTCCAGATCATCCGTAAAAAGTATTATCTTCAACAGATTCACTATTTCCCCGCAAAAATGCTCATAAGAAAAATTCGGGTCATAGGGCTTAAGCAGACGATTAAGCTTTTGCTCTCCGATACAGATAAAATAAAAAGGATTTGCCTCCTGAAAAACTTACGATTCCAGCGCACGCAGATAATCCGCATACCAATAATACACATCGGCAATCCGGTAAAATTCGCTTTCCTTCGAGACCGTCTTCCAAAGCCCATGATAATCTGCAAGCCACTTTTCCAGATCTTCGGCGAGCTTCATAGAAGACACACGCGCAGGCTCTGTTCCCCCATATAAACGACAATGGAGAACAGGAAGAAGGTTATTTAAGAGTTTCTGTCCTTCGCCCGCAATAATATAAGCATTCACCACATCCTTTGCATATGCGGGAAGATCTGCCAGGAAATGGTAGAGAGCAACTATCTGCTCTTCTATAGCATTGTTATATTCCGCCACAAGTGCCGTGTCACATTTTTTGACCAATTCCTGCGCGAGCGCCGTATCATTGCCTCCATTCAGTACTTCCATAACCCGCACGACACCCTCCCAGGGAAATGCCTCAAAGCGGCTGATCTTCTCAAAAACAGAAACCAGAGAAAGAGAGGAATCTCCATATTCTATGAGACTGATCTGGCGGTTGATCTCCTCCTCCGGCAAAATCCTGTCATTCCAGGAGAAGGC
>CAYUKT010000356.1:1664-2945 GCA_964445285.1 uncultured Bacteroides sp.
CCGGATCCTCGCAGATGATATCGCTCCAGAACATGGGCGTACGTCCACTTTCCGTAATAAAATGACTCAGTTTGGTCAAAAAATCAACGTAGATGGATGTGGTGCCTTCCTGCTTGGCCCGTATACGGTTTTTCCCTTTACCCAAATCAAAGGTTTCGTCCGCACAGATGTTAAACTGTTTGGATGTGAACAGCTGCATATATTCCGAAAGCATACTTTTTATCAGCTCAAAACTCTCAGGATTGGAGCAGTCAACCGTGTGATGTCTCATGCGGTCATAGAAAGAAAAGGATTCCTTGTGGGCGTCTTCCAATTCACAGAGATGATGATAGGTTTTGGTGCTCAGCAGTTTATACAGATGCCCGAAGCTTGCCAGGGACGGAACCAGTTCGATTCCCAGCCTGCGGCAATATTCATCCAATACCAGGATATCCTCTGCGGTCAGAGGGGTATCATCACGCCACACTTCACTTAAGTTCTCAAACTGATAACTGTGCTCCACATAAAGTTGAAGCTGGTTGATCTTGTAATAGCTTAAAGAATCCGCCAGCCTTTTCAGATAATCGAGGGTAGGAACCCGCCCGCGGGAGGTGTCATAATAAAAGCCGCGGTTTTCGATGGCAGGATAATCCGAAATTGACAACCCGGGAAGGGCAGCTCCTGATTGCCGGATGATCTGCCGGAGTGTCTGGACACCATAGAGAACACCACAATTGCCGGCGCCCTGGATAACGACACTTTTCTCATGGATAAAAAGCTTATAGGACTGCTTTCTGGTACTGTCAAGGGAAGTGAGGTAAATACAGTCTTCGGGCTGTGCACAATGGCTTCGCATAATCGGGAGATGAAACCCGCAACAATCTTTGAACTCTTTTTGGAGTAAAAGTGCGATAGAATAAAGATCGGCAGAACAGGAGGAATCTATTAGGATCCTGGTGTTATACCGGACGTTAAAATGATGCTTGTGCATGTCAATTTTCTGGGGATTTGGCAGTATGTACACGATGGTATCTCTCCTTGGATAGAATGATAAATTTATTAGGTTGATTCTATCATAGCGGGATGGAAAGTACAATAAAGTATATGGAAGTCATATTCTTACCGCCGTTCCCGAAAAATAAAGCACAATCATTCTCATTTTTTCTCCTTAGATTTCAATTTATATTTCTAACAGAATACCACGATCACACGCACGTTTCTATCAAATTATCATTAAATGTCTTCCCTTCATTCCTTGATGGCAAAACATTTTTATGCTTCAAAGAGACAGCTTTTTAGGTT
>CAYUKT010000357.1:0-2936 GCA_964445285.1 uncultured Bacteroides sp.
ATAATTAGCCAGGATCACAATCGTCTGACAGATCAGTTTGGAAATTTTATCGTTGGCGCCTGCACAATCTACCAGCAGATACATCAGCACTACCTCTAACACCTCTGTGGCTACTCTCGCACTGATAAAGGAGATAAACTCTTTCCCAATTGACAATTTGTCTTTGTTCTGACTCTTAAAGACAAAGCTTCTATTCGTCCAGTAAGCGAACACTACTGTCAGAACCCACGACACCACTGTTGCCGCTATATAATGCATCTGTATGGTATCTGCAAACACAAAATATAAAATATAATTTAAAACAAAGGCCAAGAAACCAAAAATCAGGTAATTGATTCCCTCTTCATGTTTCTTATACATTCCCCAGCCAAAATCCCATAATTTTTTCATTGTCTCCTCCTAGCGCTCCCTGGTTACTTTGCCATCTTCCACCCGGTACACCATATCACATTTTTCAATGGTCTGCAATCTGTGCGCTATAATAATCAGTGTCTTTCTGCCATGCAATCTGTTGATGGAATCCATAATGGCTGCCTCGGTCTCATTATCCAATGCTGAAGTCGCCTCATCCAGTACCAACACCTCGGGATCCTCAAAAAGTGCCCTGGCAATACTGATACGCTGTCTCTGCCCTCCGGAAATGCGGATACCCCGCTCGCCGATACTGGTATCCAGCCCCTCCGGCAAACCTCTTACGAAGGCGTCAAGCTGTGCCTCCTCCAGTGCGCGCCACACCTTCTCATCATCAATCTCTTCCTCCGGATAACCGAAGGCCACATTCTTGCGGATAGAATCATCGATCATGAAAACCGTCTGCGGGATATAGCCAACATTTTTAAGCCAGGAAGCATAATGCTCCCTGACATCTTGTCCATCCGCCAGTATACTGCCCTCCTCGATCTGCAAAAGTCCCAGCAGGATATCCACGATCGTGGATTTTCCCGCGCCGGTAGTTCCTACGATTCCCACAGAACTGCCAATCGGTATGGTCATATCCGCATGGTCAAAGATAAGCACATTTGTATTAGGATACTTATAAGTGATATTTTGAAGCCGAATCTCCCCGGTAACGTTCAGCTTTTCGACCTCATTCTTCTTCTGGTATACCGAAGCATCATAGCTGACCCTGCCATCATGTATCTCTTCCTGCAGATTATCGCTGACTCCCATAAAGAAAGGCTCAAAATAGGAGATAGATGTCTGATAGTTATTAATCCTGTTAACACTGGGCAAAAGCCGCATAGCCGCAGCAGCAAGCGCCGTCAGCTGTGGAACCAGTTCTTTGATCTGCGTTCCCTGACCGAGCGTGATCACAAAATAGCCCACCATTCCCGTAATACACACTGTCTCGATCAACAGCCTGGGCGTTGCATTAAACAGATTATATTTCTGCACGGAATTTACATACCCTTCCCCGCACTTTGCATAGGCATTGATAAAATAGTTCTCTTTGTTGGCAATCTTAATTTCCTTGATACCCATTACAGACTGCTCGATCCATTTATAAAGTCCGCTGTAATAATCCTGATTATCCTGTCCGGCCCTGATCATGATCGGCTTTAACACCTTTTTAATAATAAAAAGAAGCGCCACCATCAAAACGGCCACAAACATGATCATCACCGCATCCGAATAAATGAAGAGGGCCACTACCAGACAGATAAATACAATGGCCTCGCTGAACAACTGCAGACAGCTTAAGATCAGTCCATACATATTATTAACGTCAGATGTGATATTACGCTGTATCACAGAAGTGTCCGCATTCAGGTAGTATTCATAAGGGCGCTGCATGAAATTGATCATCATGCGCCTTGAAGTGGCAAACTGGTTCGTATATACAAACTTAAGCTGTGCTTTCTGCTGCCAGAACAAATAGATATTCTTAAGCACCGTCATTCCCACGAAGGCCAGAAGCAGGAACATGGCAAACTGCACACTGCTTGTCATGCCAAGCATATCATAAACGGTTGAAAGAATCCTGCTCTCTTCCACCGCCACCGGATCCATCACCACCGTGACGATCGGGACGAGCATGGAAATCCCCAGACTCTCCAGCACACCGCCAAACAGCATCATGACGATAAGCCCCATCATTGTCCTCTTCTGTTTCCTGTCCAGAAGAAGATTCATTTTCTTTAAAATCTTAAGCATGATCCATTTCCTCTTCTTATTATCTCTATGACAGGAATATCTTACCACAGGAAGACATTTAGCGCAAATCTCTCTTCTTCGCGCTTGTAATACCGGAAATAATGCCAGTCGCAAAAATCCCAAGAACCAAGATGATGATCACGCCGCCCCATATTTTAGAACGGCGTGCCTGCTCACGATACCGTTCTACCACTTCCACGACAAACTTCGCTTCCTCCTCCGTCTGTGCCATCTCCTCATCCAAGGCGGCCACATCAATTTCCTGCAGACTTAGCGAATCCTTGGGAATATATCCAATCTTATCCTGATAAATAGCGCGGTACCAGCCATCCGCCGTCTCCCCTGTGACAAAAACAGAATCGCCTTTTTGATATGACATGATCACTTCCGCGTCATCACTCGCTGCTGCCTTCATCTCGACAGCCTCTTTGGCTGTCATGAGCTGCCCTGATGCGGAGATATCCGCGTCTTCCGCCGCTCTCACATACTGCATATTTGCTGCCATCCAGGACAAACCCAAGAAAATTCCCAATACTGCCAACATACCCTTTGCCTTTATTTGTCTTTGCATACTCTGATCCTCCTAAATTTCATTTATGCTTTTGATTAATTTACTCCTTTTGCCAAAAACAAGCTGTCAACAGCAGGTAAAAATAGCAGACTATATTATGTATCCCCGGATTCCAAAACAAAAGCTGTATCATAAAAACTAATGAAATCAAAATGAGGATATTCACAGCCGGCCTGTCCGGTGCATAGTTTCTGCGAAGCCGGCCCATAAA
>CAYUKT010000358.1:0-2933 GCA_964445285.1 uncultured Bacteroides sp.
GGTCCATCTTCCGGAGAGGAGATGCGGCAGGGAAATACAATGCTGGGCCGTCCGGATATTTGACCAGCTGGTTTTGACGAATGATTTGAAAAAATATATAATAGCAAAAGAGACATATTTACGGTTATTTTATGTCGTATTCGGAGCAAAGGATAGTGGAGGCTTATTATGGCGATTATCGGAATTGATCTGGGAACAACGAACAGTCTGGCCTGTGTCTGCCGGGAGGGAACCCCGGTCCTGATTCCCAATTCTCTGGGGGAGATGCTGACGCCCAGTGTTGTGAGTGTGGATGAGAATGGGGAAATCTGCGTGGGAGCCGTGGCAAAAGAACGGCTGATCTCCCATCCGGAGGCATCTGCGGCTTCCTTCAAGCGATATATGGGAACGAATAAGGAGTTTATCCTGGCGGAGGAAAAGTTTACGCCGCAGGAACTGTCTTCTTTTGTCCTGCGTCAGTTGAAGGAGGACGCGGAACGGTTTCTGGGCGAGGAAGTGACGGAAGCTGTGATCAGTGTGCCTGCCTATTTTAATGACAACCAGAGATATGCCACTAAAGAAGCCGGTAGGCTGGCGGGGATCCACGTGGAGCGGCTTGTCAATGAACCTTCCGCCGCTGCACTGGCAGCCAGCCGCATCAGCGGAGAGGACGAGGGGAGTTATCTGGTGTTTGATTTTGGCGGCGGTACGTTGGATGTGTCAGTGGTAGACTATTTTGACAATATCATTGAGATAATTGCCGTAAGCGGCGATAATCATCTGGGCGGCGATGATTTTGACGAAGTGATCGCCCGCAGCTTCTGCGCCCATCATCAGATGGAATTTGATACACTGGACAGGCAGGCAAAGCTGACACTTCTCAGGCTGTCCGAGAAGTGCAAGCGGGAACTGACCAAACAGGATGAGACGGAACTCGTGTGGGAGGCGGAGGATAAGAGACTGCCTCTTAATAACCTTGTTCTGGCAGGACTTGGGCAGAAGCTGTTTGACCGAATCAGTCAAGTGGTTGAACGGGCACTGCATGACAGCGGCCGCTCTATGGAGGAGATAGACGAGATCGTTCTGGCAGGCGGTTCTTCCAGGATGCCGGTGGTTACCCTGTATCTGCAGACATTTTTAAAGCGCAGACCAACCATGGCGGCTTCGCCGGATGAGATAGTTGCCATGGGAGCGGGTGTCTATGCCGGCATCAAGGAGCGCAGGCAGGATATCCGGGATCTGGTGTTGACGGATATCTGCCCTTTCAGTCTGGGCACTAACGTGGTCAATTATGTGGACAGTGACAATCCGATCATGTCCACTGTGATAGAGCGCAACAGTGTGCTTCCCTGCTCCAAGACTGGTTACTACACCAATTCCTATGACTATCAGACCAGGATCGACATTGGAATTTACCAGGGGGAAGCCTATTATTGCAAGGAGAATTTAAAACTGGGTAACATTGAGATGGAGATTCTTCCCGCTAAAAAGGGGGAAGCTTGTCTGGAAGTGAGTTTTACGTATGATATCAATGGGATCCTGGAAGTCGAGGTGACAGACCATCAGCTGAACCAGAAGAAGAGAAAAGTGCTGACCAGCGAAAAGCTGCGGATGTCAGAGGAAGAGATAAACCGCCGGCTGGAAGAACTGCAGGCTTATAAGCTGATGCCCTGCGGCGGAATCAGGACCAAAATGATCATGGCCAGGGGAGAGCGGTTATTTGCCCAGCTTCTGGGAGCCAGGCGCCAGCAGGCTGCGATGGCGATGCAGCAGATCGAAATGGCCGTTATGAGCCGCAATGACCAGCAGATCAGCAAGGCCCTGAAAGAGGCGAAGGAAGTTTTTGACTGGTTGGAGGAATCTTGAGTCAAAGGGGCAGAGGGATTCAGATGGGAAGAAAAGCATGGATATCTGGGAAATACTGGGGATAAAACCGACCATAGATAAAAAGTCGATCAAGAAAGCATATGCGGCCCGGACGAAGGTGACCCATCCGGAAGAGAATCCGGAGGCATTTAAACAACTCTACGAGGCATATCAGACAGCACTCGCTTATGCGGATTCTTTCCGGGAAAGAATGCAGACAGGAGACGGCAGGGAGTCTGCAGATGATGGGGAGCGCGGACGGGCGCAGAAAGAGGATGAAAATGGGCCGAAAGCGGAACTCCTCTCTTATTTTACCGATTATCAAGAGAAACACCGGCAGAAAGTCAATGCTTTTATCGGGTATTGGAAGGCATTTACAGGCTTTTATCGGAATCCGGAGGCAGAAGCCTGGTGGAAAGAATATCTGGCTTCGGAAGCGTTTCAGGATATCAAGGACCATCCCCGTGTCCTGCAGGAACTGCTCAGGATCGACCATAAGTTTTTCTATGGGCTGAATGAAGTTAAGGTGCTGTTTTGGGATGCCTATGGTTTTCAGGAGGGCGATGAGGAAAACTATCAGGGAGAAAAGCAGATGCTGCGGCGGTATCTGTACCCGGCCTATGCGAAGCAGCAGGAAAATACAAAAAGCAAGACCCGACAGGAAAAAAATGAGAAAATCCTGCGTATATCCATCGGCGTTCTGAGTGCTTTTATTTTGCTGTTCTGTATATTGTATCCTGCCATTGTCCGTCAGCAGAGAGAGAACGAACGTCTCTTCCTGATTGCGTATATGGCCGGGGAATATCCGGACACCACTTTTTCTGAACCGGAGCACCTGAAAACGTTAAACAGCGGCGGTATTGTCTATTCGATGCGCTCAGCGTCTCATCCGGAACTGTCGGTCAGCGCGAGTGTAGGGTATCAGTATATCGAGGGAAAACGTAATTACCTGGTGGAGGAGGATTACAGGCAGCTGCTGCTGGAGCATTATGCGGATCAGTACGGCCTGGAATGCGCCCGGGTGATCAAATATGAATACGAGACAAGTCAGGGAGGGATGGCATACGATGTGTGGTTCTCACAGGCAG
>CAYUKT010000359.1:0-2921 GCA_964445285.1 uncultured Bacteroides sp.
GGTGGTATACTGTTTGAGGCAAACTACAAGATATTGTGTTTTTTGTTATGCGAAAGGAGACAAAATTATGTGGGCATTTGAAAGTGTATTCTATCAGATATATCCTTTGGGATTTTGCGGAGCGCCTTTTGAGAATGATGGACAGCTGGAGCACCGGATCTTAAAGGTGAACGACTGGATTCCCCATATGAAGAAACTGGGCATCAATGCAGTCTATTTTTCCCCGGTGTTTGAGTCGGATACTCACGGCTACAATACGAGGGATTATCATACCATCGATTGCAGGCTGGGAACCAATGAGGATTTTAAGCAAGTATGTAAGAATCTTCATGACAATGGCATCAAAGTGGTGCTGGATGGCGTATTCAATCATGTAGGCAGAGGATTTTGGGCTTTTCAGGATGTTTTGAAAAACAGGGAGAGATCCCCTTATCTGAGCTGGTTCCATATCAACCTGGGCGGCAATTCCAACTATAATGACGGTTTGTGGTATGAGGGATGGGAAGGCAACTATGATCTGGTGAAGCTGAACCTGCGCCATGAGGATGTGATCAATCATATCCTGAACAGTGTCAAAGGATGGGTGGAAGAGTTTGATATTGACGGTCTGAGGCTGGATGTGGCCTACTGTCTGGATCATGATTTTGTGAGACGGTTAAGGAGTTTTACGGAAGGGTTGAAGCCGGAATTCTATCTGCTGGGAGAGATGCTGCATGGCGATTATAATCAGATGGTCAATGACCAGATGCTTCATTCAGCCACTAACTATGAGTGCTATAAAGGACTGTATTCCAGTTTTAACAGTATGAATATGTTTGAAATCAACCACTCTCTCTTAAGACAGTTCGGTCCTGAAAACTGGTGTCTGTACCGCGGCAAGCATCTGCTTTCCTTTGTGGATAACCATGATGTGAGCCGGATTGCCAGCAATCTCACTAACGAGAAGCATCTGCCGTTAATCTATGCGCTTTGCTTTGGTATGCCGGGAATCCCCTGCGTGTATTACGGCAGTGAATGGGGGGCAAAGGCCAATAAGAGCGAGGGGGATCCAGCACTCCGGGCCTGTTTTGATGAGCCACAGTGGAATGAGCTGAGTGATTGGATCAGCAGGCTTGCAGAGGCGAAGAAAGAATCGAAAGCCCTCAACTACGGCGCTTTCAGGTCCGTGGTGCTGACAAACAAGCAGTGTATCTTTGAGCGTAAGTGTGAGGAAGAGAGAGTGCTTGTGGCAATCAATGCGGACGGGGAGGATTATACGGCACATTTTGATGCAGGATGCGGTCTGGCGGTAGATCTGATCAGCGGCGAGGAACATGATTTCGGCGGCGGAAGCCTTTTGCCAGCTTATAGTGCATATTTCTGGAAGATGGAGAAATAAAAGGTGGTGAGGGCCGTGATTTGGAAGCGTAGTTGTTCCGGAAAGCGAATTTTGGCATTGGCAGTATTGACGGCAGCTTTATCTGTGGCAGGGATTCTGACAGCGTGTGGATCGGAGGAAAAGCCGGATAAAGAAAGAAAAGATGTGGTTGACCAGATGAATCAACAGGGTCAGTGCATTGAGGATGGTGACTACCGGGAGGATGAGCAAACCGAAGCAGGAGGGCAGGACGCAGACTCTGAATCGGAAAGTGCGGAGTCTTCCAGGGAAGATTTGGATCAGATAAAGGAGCAGTTTGGTGAGAACTGTGTCGCAGAACAGACCTTTGAGGTGGAACTGAGTGAATATCCGGAACCGGTGTGGTTTGTTCCCAGGTCACCGGCACAGAAAGGACAGGGTCTGGAAATCGAAATTATACAAAATGGTGAAGTCCTGACAGAACTTGATGTCTATGTGCCGGATGCGCTGGCAGGTGAGAACTTTACCAGCCTGGACGCTGTATCCTTCTATGATATGGATTTTGACAACTGTACGGATATTGTACTGATTGAGACTTATGGAAATAGTAGTTTTGCAGTAGTTTATTATGGCGTTGGAGATGCCGGAACGGATGAACCCAGATATTTTGTACTGCAAAAGGCCTTATCAGAAGCATTGTCTGAACAGGTCAATCCTTTGACAGTCACAGAAATCCGTAACTTCATAAGCGGCGGTAAGAGGAATGGCGAATTTGACAGCTATCAGGAGGCTTATGCGGCAATGGCGAGACTCTGTGATATGGAGACAGAAGAACAGATTTACGACATGGCCTATGACTTGATCTATGTGGATGAGGATGATATCCCGGAACTGGCTGCCTGCCATCAGGGATATTCGGTCAGTTTGTATACCTATTGGGATGGCGCTATTTATACGCTGATGAACGATTGGGGATACGGGGCTATGGGAAATGCGGGTTATGCCTATGTGCCCCGCCGGAATAATGTGGTCAACGATAATAATGACTATGCCGGTGCGATTTTGTATACCACCTATATGGCGGTCAGTGATCATCAGTCATTGGAGGTGGTGGCATGCATCGAGACTTATAACTTTGATGATGTGAACCAGAACGGTTACCCGGATGAGGAGGAATTGGATTCTCTGGGCATGTACGGAGTCAGCTATATTGACGGGGTGGAGATTTCCGCAGAGGAGGCGGCTTCCTACAAGGTGGGAGATTATGAGTTCATTGAAGGCAGCATGACGCTGGCGGAACTGTTGGCAGCCCTTAGTAACTAGAGGATGGAAAGCCGGCAGAAATGAAAATGCGTGAGAATCAAAAATCTCGTTGACAACTGGAAGAGCATGTATTAAGATAGCAACAGTATCACGAAAATCGCGAAAGGAGGTAAAGATTATGTTTAAGATGGATTTAAATTGGAATGGCAGTACCATAACAAAATCAAATAGGGACATATTACGTGAAATTACCTCCGTGGACAGAGGACCTGATCAGGAAAAATGAGATGACTTGATTGGTCAATATATGTGCAGGATTTAA
>CAYUKT010000360.1:0-2888 GCA_964445285.1 uncultured Bacteroides sp.
CTCCGGGGATTATTAAGTATCCTTTTATGGCCAGACAGAAAAATAATATTGCATTGGAGTTTCTTGACATTCGTAACACAAATTTGAAAAAATAAAAAGTTTGTGTTACAGCAGAACCCCATAGTAAAATATTGACCAAATTATGGGTTACATGTAAAATATTAAAATAAAAAGGGCGATATATATTTAGGAGTCTGTGTGTATCATGAAAGTAATTTGCGTTTCAAGCGTAAGGACTGGAGGCGGTGAATATGTACAGGAATTGGAAAAAGACAGCGGCATTGGGATTGACGGTGCTGATTGGATGTATGATGCCAATGAGTACGATGCTGGCGGCAGAGGATAATGCGGGGACAGAGGTGAGTTCTGTCTCGGATAACGATGTGTTTCATGATGACGAAAACGTTCCGGACAATGGGAATATCTCAGATGCGGGGGATGTTTCGGACAGCATCGATATCGGAGAAAGTCAGGATGATGAGAATGACGAAAATGATGAGAGCGGCGATGAAGGAACCGGCGGAACGGATGGCAGTTCGGAGGATGAGAGTGTTGATCTCGAAAACAAACCGACCATAAAAAAAGTGCAGGCGAGGGGTGCGCAGACGCCTGAAATCACTATTACATGGAGCGGAAAGAATTTGATTTGTGAATGGGGCGAGTCACGTGATTATGAGTATATGAATTATAACATCAAGGCGTTTGAGTTTGAAGTGGCGGCCGATCATGCGGATTCCCTTTCTTATTATCTGCATAAAGTGACGGATATCAGTCAAGGGGCTTTGGGAAAAGATGATCTGCAGGCAGTAAAAGTATGGACAACGATATCTTCCGGGGAGATGATTCAGCTTAATAATGACGGAACATATGTCTTATATGTGAAAGCTGAGGGAAGCGATGGACAGATCAGTTATGTCCGGTCGGTCGGAATTGTGGGAGATACTCAGGCGCCTAAAGTGACCGGCGTAGAGGAAGGAAAGCCTTGTCCGGATGGTACGGTTTTCCAGATAGAAGATGCTAATTTGGAGAGCGTCACGATCAATGAGCAGTCCGTTGAACTTTCGGCGGATGGAAAGTATCAGGTGATCGCCAACGGTACGTCCTGTGTGATCAAGGCAAAGGATAAGGCGGGCAATGAGACTACCCGCAGTATTACCGTATTGGAAAACGGAACGCCGGAAACCGGCAATGTCATTTCCCAAAACGGAATCTATCAACTGAAGGCAGGCGTGAAATATCAGCTGAAAGAGGGGAAATGGAAAATAAGCGGCGACCAGTCAGTTTATCAGGGCGGCAGTGATTTTTATGTAAAAGAAGACGGCAGTTATGGATTTTTCAGATACTTTACTAAATAGTAACAGTGAGCCAAAAAAGGGGCGGGTGAAAGATGCTAAAACAGATGTCATATAAGAAGATCATAATTTGTGTTTGTGCCGCGGCGGCCGTGATCGCTGTGGCGCTGGTCGTACTTTTATCAAAGAAGGAAGAGGCTTTCCGGTCCATAATGGTCTATGATGTAGAAGGAAGCGCTGTGATCGAGCGTGAGACAGTAGGTTCCATGGATGCAGCGGAGAACCTGTATCTGGAATCCGGTGACCGGGTCAGCGTAGCATCAGATTCCAGTATGCGCATGAAATTGGATGACGATAAGTATGTGATGGCGGAGGCGGATACCATCTTTTCTGTGGAGGCGGAAGGGACGGATGCAGACTCCAAGACGAAGATCAGTCTGGAGCAGGGGGCCATTACCAATGAGATTCAGCATCCGTTGAGCGAGGGATCCCAGTATGAGACTTCCACGCCCAATTCCGTGATGGCGGTCCGCGGGACCATCTATCGTGTGGAATTGTATGTGGACGAGAATGGGGATCAGAATACGAAGCTTTGCTGTTTCCAGGGCAAAGTTGGAACAAAACCCATACTTGCGGACGGCACTTATGGGGAAGAAATTATGGTTCCGGCAGGCAGTGAAGTGACGGTATATAAAGATGGAACGGTGGATGAGGTGAAGGACATTGTCTATGAGGAACTTCCCGGGCAGGCGATTGAGAATCTGATCAGCATGGCGGAGAATGGACAGTCCATGACAGGTACATCCTTGGAGAAGTTGACACAGCTGGCTTCGGAAAAGGCGGATGTCAGCAAAGCGTCAGAGAGTGAGGCAGGGCAGTCTGAACAGGCACAACAGTCTGAGACAATGGAAGCTGCCGCAAAGAACGATGCGGAGAAAGAGACAGACGCGCAGGTACAGGCCAAGGCGGATACGGCCCAAAATGTTCCTGCACAGCCGGTCAAAGAAGACCGGAAACCTATTGCGCCCAAGCCGCCGGCAGAGCAGCCTGTGCCGCAGCCGCAGGTTCTGCCCAACACACTGCCTACACCGTCAAAGGCAGCGGAACCGGTGAACAGCAGTAATGTTGAAAATGACAATACGGCAGGCGGAGATTCCCAGGAAGACAATAATGGGAACGATTCGGCGGACGATGAGTCAAATGATGATTCGGACGATGACAGCTCCGATAACGACAAACCGGACAAGGACAAACCGGATCACGATAAACCTTCAAAGCCGGTGAGTTACACGGTGACCTTTATGTATCAGGGCAAGACGTTTGCAACGCAGACAGTATTAGGCGGAGAGAGGGTTTTGGCGCCTATGCTTATGCCGGCACAGAACGGTGCGTGGAATTTTGATTTTGGAACCGAGATTGAAGCAGATACGACAATATCCTGGGAGTAGTGTGAGAATGCCTAAAATGCGGCATTCTCCGCATTGATTTGAGATTTCACAGAGCGAAATCATGGCGGTTAGTGTGGATAGATTTATACAAGAGCATTTTTAAGAAGGACATTGGAATAAACGAGATGAAATATCTGGGTAAAATGAA
>CAYUKT010000361.1:0-2887 GCA_964445285.1 uncultured Bacteroides sp.
TAATGCAACGATGATTCAGATGGCTGCAGGGTTTTGTTCCCTGATCAATGGCGGCTACTATTATGAACCTCATGTGGTGAGCAAGATAACCACAGCGGATGGGGCTACCATAGAGAATGTGGAGCCGAGGATCCTGAAACAGACAATCTCCAACACCACCAGTGATACCATCAGGGAGTACTGTAATACGGTGGTGACGGGGGAGAATGGAACCGGCCATACGGCCAGACCGGCCGGTTATATCATCGGCGGCAAGACCGGGACGGCGGAGACGCTGCCCCGCGGTAATCATGAGTATGTGGTATCCTTTATGGGGTATGCGCCAGCGGACGATCCCCAGATCGTGATCTATGTGGTGGTGGACAGGCCCAATGCGTACCCGCAGGATGATGCAAAACATGCGACCAGGATTGTGCGCAAGATTTTGACGGAAGTGCTGCCTTATCTGAATATCTTTATGACGGAAGAATTGACAGATAAAGAGCGGGAAGAACTGGAACAGCTGCAGATTCAGATCCGGACACCGGAAGGCAGTCAGGAAGAAGAACTGGATGAAGAAGGCAATCCCATCAATCCGGAAGAGACAGGAGAAGGTGAGGGAGAAGAAACCCAGGAGGGAGCGGAAGGAGAACCGGAAGATACGGTCGATCGCGAAGTCTGGAGAAGTTTTCCGGTAGATCCGGCCACTGGTTATCTGGTGGATCCAAGTACAGGCAATTTCCTGGATCCTGAGCTGGGCACTGTGATGGGCGGCGGCAGCCTGATGGGCGAGTCCCCGGAAGGTGCGGATGGTACTGGCGCAGGAGAGGGCACGGGATCGGAGGGCAGCAGTACACCAGAAGGAAACGCGCCGGAAGGAACAGAATAGAAGGGAATAAGAATAACCTCATAAAAACGGTAATAAATTATACTAATACCTTTTTGTGAGGTTTTCTATATGGATAAGGAGATACCTTACTTACATAAAACCTATCACCGGAGTAAGACTGTGGCTGTCTTTTTTCTGTGTTTTATTGTGTTTATAGGACTGGCGGGCAGACTTGCCTATCTGATGATTTTTCAGTCCGAATATTATACCCAGAAGGCAAAGGAGCTGCATGAGAGGGAACGCAGCATCAAAGCGGCCAGGGGGCGGATCATTGATGCTAATGGAAAGATCCTGGCAGATAATAAGACAGTCTGTACCATCTCTGTAATTCATAGCCAGATCACAGATTCGGAGGAAGTGATAGAGGTACTGTGCAGGGAACTGGAACTGAGTGAGGAGTATGTCAGAAAGCGGGTGGAAAAACGCTCTTCCATAGAGAAAATCCGCAGTAATGTGGATAAGAGTACAGGAGATGTCATCCGGTCCTATGAACTGGACGGCGTAAAAGTGGATGAGGATTACAAAAGATATTATCCTTATGACACGCTGGCTTCCAAAGTGCTTGGTTTTACCGGCGGTGACAATCAGGGCATTATCGGCCTGGAAGTGATCTACGAGGAATATTTGCAGGGTGAGGCGGGAACCATCTTAACGGTGACGGATGCCAAAGGCGTGGAACTGGCGGAAGAAGGCGAGGAGCGGGTAGAACCCGTGAGCGGGCAGGATCTCTACATCAGTCTGGACATGAATATCCAAAGCTATGCCACCCAGCTGGCCCTGCAGACCATGGAGACGAAGGAGGCTGACAGCGTATCCATATTGGTCATGAATCCGCAGAATGGGGAAGTCCTGGCCATGGTAAATGTACCGGAATTTAACTTAAATGACCCCTACACATTGCCGAACGGTATGGATTCGGCAGCCTTTTCCGAAGAAAAGAAGCAGGAACTTTTAAATGCCATGTGGAGAAACGGCTGTATCAATGATACTTATGAACCGGGATCTACTTTTAAGATTGTGACTGCAGCGGCAGGGCTGGAGTCCGGTGTGGTAAAGACCACAGACACCTTTAACTGCCCGGGGTTTATCATGGTGGAGGATCGGAAAATACGATGCCATAAAGTGGGCGGCCACGGGGCGGAAGACTTTGTACAGGGGACGATGAATTCCTGTAATCCTGTCTTTATCACTGTAGGGATGCGCATTGGTGTGGAGCGGTATTATTCTTATTTTCAGCAGTTCGGCCTTCTGGAAAAGACAGGGATCGACCTGCCTGGCGAGGCGGGTACCATCATGCATAAGATGGAGAATATCGGGCCGGTGGAACTGGCAACGATCTCTTTTGGACAGTCGTTTCAGATAACCCCGATCCAGCTGGCGACCACGGCTTCTTCCATCATTAACGGCGGCAGAAGGATCACCCCTCATTTTGCGGTGAAGACGGCGGCTGCCGATGGCAGTCAAACGAAACTTTTTACTTATCCGGTAAGGGAAAATGTGGTTTCCGCGGAGACTTCCGAGACTATGCGCTATATTTTGGAGCAGGTGGTGGCGGATGGAAGCGGAAGAAACGGCGCTGTGGAAGGTTACCGGATCGGCGGTAAGACGGCTACCAGCCAGACACTGCCCCGTGGCAGCGGCAAGTATATTGCGTCTTTTCTGGGATTTGCACCGGCTGATGATCCGCAGGTATTGGCGGTGGCGATCATCAATAATCCTAAGGGCACATATTACGGGGGACAGATTGCCGCGCCGGTGATCCGACAGCTCTTTGAGAATATTCTTCCATATTTGGAAAAGATAGATTATAATGTAACAGGAAGTACAGACGGGAGTCGTGGAAAGGATTAATAGATTAATATGAATGGTACGATTTTATTGTCGGTGATGTTATCTTTTGCAATCAGTGTGGTGCTGGGGCCTTTGGTGATTCCGTTTCTTAAGAGACTTAAGGTAGGACAGACCGAGCGGACAGAGGGACCGGAGAGCCACTTAAAAAAGAATGGTACGCCCACCATG
>CAYUKT010000362.1:0-2887 GCA_964445285.1 uncultured Bacteroides sp.
TATGACAGGAATCGAGCGTTTCGTACAGATTATGGACAGCGATATTGAGATTTTTGATGAGCCGGATGCGGTGGTGTGTGTGGAGCCGCAGGGTAATATTTCTTTCCATGATGTCAGTTTTGAATATCCGGATGACCACAATGTGGTATTCAGGGGATTGAATCTGGAGATCAGGCAGGGAGAAAAGATAGCCATTGTGGGGCCTTCCGGCGGCGGTAAGACCACACTGTGCAATCTGATCCCGCGATTTTATGATATTGATGAGGGCGAGATACTGCTGGATGGTGTAAATATCCGTCAATTCACTTTAAAGAGTCTGAGGCAGAATATCGGGATGGTTCAACAGGATGTGTATCTGTTTTCCGGCACGGTCTATGAAAATATTGCCTACGGCAGAGAAAATGCCACCAAAGAAGAAGTGATCGAGGCGGCGAAGAGGGCCGGGGCACATGAGTTTGTGATGGCGTTAAAAGATGGTTACGATACTTATGTGGGAGAACGCGGGGTGAAACTTTCCGGCGGTCAGAAGCAGCGTATCAGCATTGCCAGGGTGTTTTTAAAGAATCCGCCCATTCTGATCATGGATGAAGCCACTTCAGCGCTGGATAACGAGAGCGAATTTCAGGTAGCCAAGTCCTTGGAGGCTCTGGCCAAAGGCAGGACAACGATCACCATTGCCCACAGACTTTCCAGTATCCGTAACTCCGATAGGATTCTGGTGCTGACGGAAGAGGGGATCGTGGAGGAAGGAACCCACGAGAGCCTGCTTGCGCTGGGCGGGATCTATCATCATTTTTATGTGACGGCCAATGAGTTAAAGTAGAGGGATGCCGTCAGGAGTTTTATGAAAGATATAGCAGAATGGGTTTGGAGATGTGGTGACAGGCAGGTTTGATAAATTTGAAGCAGGAAAATAGATATGGAAAGAGATGATACGATCAGACGTTGTATTTTAATAGTGGAAGATGACATACCTCTTGCCGAGGGGTTGTGCCGTGCCCTGCAAAGTGAAAATATAGATACCGTAAGCTGCAAAACACTGCAGGAAGCGGGGACCATGCTTTCTAAAAGGCAGGGAACGGAGGAGAAGTTTTCTCTGGTAGTGTTGGATGTCAATCTGCCGGATGGAAACGGTCTTGATTTTCTGCAGAAAATAAAAGGAAGATATGACATATCCGTCATAATGCTGACGGCAAACGACATGGAAACAGATATTGTGGCAGGCTTGGAATCAGGTGCCGATGATTATATCACCAAGCCCTTTAGCCTGGCGGTATTGCGGGCCCGTGTGGCATTACAGCTGCGGAGGCTGGAGGAACGCGGGGTGCAGGAGTCTTCTATGGAAATCTGTGTGGGAGAATATCGTTTTGATTTTATGCAGATGAAGTTTTATGTGAGTGACAGACAGGTGGAACTTAGTAAGACAGAGCAAAAACTGCTTCGTATTCTAGTAGAAAACAGGGGACTGACGGTACCCAGAGACAGATTGTTTGAATATATTTGGTCGGAAGGGGAAGAGTTTGTGGAGGAAAATGCACTTTCGGTCACGGTCAAACGTCTGCGGGATAAACTGGAGGCCCAGGAAATAATCAAGACAGTATACGGGATCGGATATACCTGGGTAATGCCGTAAAGGAATCCTGACGCGGGAGGAGATATTTATGGAGACAGCCAACACCCTGTCGGTGGTTCTGTTGATAATTGGAATACTCAGTCTGGTGGCGGCTGTTGTGCTTGCGGTCATCACATATTGCAGAAGAAAAAAGATGCTTCTGCGAATGAGACAGATGCTGGATGCTGCGATAGAAGGTACGTTTACGGAGCGGACATATGATGAATCCCTGTATTCCGCGGTGGAAAATAAATTGTCGGAATATTTAAATGCCTCGGAGATATCCGCCAGAAGAACGGCTGTGGAGAAAGAACGGATCAAGGAACTGATTGCGGATATTTCTCATCAGACCAAGACGCCTGTCTCTAATATTTTAATGTATACGGAATTATTAAAAGAGCGGGAGCTGCCGGAGGATGCCAGACAGAGCGTAACATTGTTGGAAAGTCAGACGCAGAAGCTGAATTTCCTGATCGCATCTTTGGTGAAATTGTCCCGGCTTGAGACGGGAATTATTGTTCTGCATCCCGAAGAAAATTTTGTGACAGGACTTTTGGAGGAGGCTTATAAACAGTTTCATCACAAGGCGGAGGAAAAAGGACTGTATCTGCGTATGGAAATGCAGGATGCGCAGGGGATAAAAGCAGTTTTTGATGAGAAGTGGACCGAAGAGGCGCTTGGGAATGTGATCGATAACGCGGTCAAATACACCAGAGCCGGGGGCATTACTGTGATGGTAAAGCCTTATGAGATGTTTGTAGGTATTGAGGTAGCGGACACCGGTATTGGAATTACAGAAGAAGAACAGGCAAAGATCTTCGGGCGTTTTTACCGGACTATGGAAGTGAGTAATGAAGAAGGAGTAGGGATCGGACTCTATCTTACCAGACAGATTCTGCAGATAGAAGGCGGTTATATCAAAGTCGCTTCGGAAGCGGGGAAAGGAGCGAAGTTTACCTTGTATTTGCCAAGGGGCTGACCCTCCGGACGAGAGAAAGGAGGGATGCCGATGTATGTGACATATCCTTTTGTACATTTTATATCTACGAAACTTTTTACTTTGTATTGCTAATAGTTATACAATAGCATATAATAATATCAAATCAAAAGAAAGGCGGTAATTAATCATGGCTACAAAAAGCGCAAACGTACTCGCACGTGTTGAACCGGAAGTAAAGGAACAAGCAGAATCTATCATGTCCAAACTTGGTTTACCTGCTTCTGTTGTTATCAATGCATTATATAAACAGATTATCATGACTAAGAGTATTCCTT
>CAYUKT010000363.1:0-2873 GCA_964445285.1 uncultured Bacteroides sp.
AATTCTCCGTCAGCCCGCTCTCGCTCCTTTCACAGCACAGCAGACACTAAGCTCGCTGAGTTGCGTAGCAACTCATAACCTACGCTAAGTGCTGGTCGTTTTAATCCGAAGGATTTAAACATGTGCTAGGGCCTCCTTAAGAATTTCCTATCTGCTCAGGCTGACATATTGGCATGGGTGTGAAAAGTAACAGTAAAATAGCTTAAATTTTGTAATGACAGAAAGGATCGAGGACTACGATGAAACCCTATGGTGTAAATGAACTGCGCAGGATGTTCCTGGATTTTTTTGAGAGTAAGGAACATCTCAAGATGAAGAGTTTTTCCCTGGTGCCCCACAACGATAACAGTCTGCTGTTGATCAATTCCGGTATGGCGCCTTTAAAGCCCTATTTTACGGGGCAGGAGATTCCGCCCAGAAGACGGGTGACCACCTGCCAGAAGTGTATCCGTACGGGAGACCTGGAGAATGTGGGTAAGACTGCAAGGCACGGTACCTTTTTTGAAATGCTGGGCAATTTCTCCTTTGGGGATTACTTTAAGAAAGAGGCCATTGCCTGGAGCTGGGAATTTTTGACAGAAGTGGTGGGACTCGATGCGGACAGGCTCTATCCTTCCATCTATGAGAATGATGAGGAAGCGTTTGAAATCTGGAATAAGGAAATCGGTATTGCGCCGGAACGGATTTACAGGTTCGGCAAGGAAGATAATTTCTGGGAGCATGGTTCCGGTCCCTGCGGTCCCTGTTCGGAGATTTATTATGACCGGGGCGAGAAATACGGCTGCGGCAAACCGGGCTGTACGGTAGGCTGCGACTGCGATCGTTATATGGAGATCTGGAACAATGTATTTACCCAGTTCGACAATGACGGCAAAGGAAATTATACGGAATTACAACAAAAAAATATCGATACAGGAATGGGGTTGGAGAGACTTGCTTCCGTGGTACAGGATGTGGACTCCATTTTCGATGTCGATACGGTCCTGGCACTGCGCACGAAGGTGTGCGAGATCGCCGGGGTGGAATATAAGAAAGATTATGAGACGGATGTTTCCATCCGTATCATTACGGATCATATCCGTTCGGCTACCTTTATGATCTCTGACGGCATCATGCCTTCCAATGAGGGCAGAGGCTATGTGCTGCGCCGGATCATTCGCCGGGCGGCTCGTCAGGGCAGGAAACTGGGTGTGCAGAGAATGTTCTTGGCAGAACTTTCCGGCACGGTGATCGAGGGTTCCAAGGATGGGTATCCGGAACTGGAGGAAAAGAAGGAATTTATCTTTAACACTCTGACACAGGAAGAAGAGAAGTTTAATAAGACCATCGACCAGGGACTTACCATCTTAAATGAGATGGAGGAACAGACGGCCAAAGCGGGTAAGAAAGAACTTGCCGGTGCAGATGCATTCAAACTTTATGATACCTATGGATTCCCGCTGGATCTGACAAGGGAGATTCTGGAAGAAAAGGGTCTGACAGTGGACGAAGAAGGCTTTAAAGCCTGTATGCAGGAGCAGAAGGATAAGGCCAGAAAAGCCCGGAAAGTGACCAATTACATGGGTGCGGACGTGACAGTATACGAGTCTATCGATCCGGCCATCACCACAGAATTTGTGGGATATGACAATCTGACCTGCGAATCAGAGGTGACGGTGCTTACCACGGAGACAGAGATTGTGGATGCCCTGACAGACGGACAGGTGGGCACGATCATTGCGAAACAAACGCCTTTCTATGCCACTATGGGCGGACAGGAAGGCGATATCGGTGTGATCACCACTGCGGACGGTGAATTCCAGGTGGAGAATACGATCAAGCTCTTGGGCGGTAAGGTAGGACATATCGGTAAGGTTACCCGCGGTATGATCAAAAAGGGCGATCAGATCACACTGTCTGTGGATACCACAAGACGGACTAGTACCTGTAAGAACCACAGTGCCACCCATCTGCTGCAGAAGGCTCTGCGGGAAGTGCTGGGTGCGCATGTGGAGCAGGCCGGTTCTTATCAGGATGGGGAGCGGACTCGTTTTGACTTCTCCCATCCAACGGCAATGACGGCGGATGAGATCCGGAAAGTGGAGCAGATTGTCAATAGGAAAATAGAAGAGAACCTGGCGGTGGAGACGAAGATCATGTCCATCGAAGAGGCCAAGAAATCTGGCGCTATGGCATTGTTCGGTGAAAAATACGGTGATACGGTGCGTGTGGTGCAGATGGGGGATTTTTCCAGCGAACTGTGCGGCGGTACCCATGTGAAGCATACCGGCAGTATCGGTTCCTTTAAGATATTGTCCGAGTCTGGTGTGGCGGCTGGTGTGCGCCGTATCGAGGCGGTGACCGGCGGCAACGTGACGGCTTATTATCAGAATCTGGAGGCGCAGCTTGCGGAAGCTGCCAGAACCTTAAAGACCAATCCGGCTAATCTGGTAGAGCGCTGTGAACACCTGATGGCGGAGATGAAAGCCCTGCAGAGCGAGAACGAGGCCTTGAAGAGTAAGGCGGCCAAGGATGCCTTGGGTGATGTGACAGATCAGGTGCAGGAAGTAAAAGGCGTTAAATTGTTAGCTTCCAAGGTGGCCGGTGTGGATATGAACGGTCTGCGTGAGCTGGGCGACCAGTTAAAGGAAAAGCTGGGGGACGGCGTGGTAGTGCTGATCTCCGAGAAAGAGGGCAAGGTGAACCTGATTGCTATGGCCACGGAAGGTGCGATGGCAAGAGGCGCCCATGCAGGTAATCTGATTAAAGGAATCGCGGCGCTTGTGGGCGGCGGCGGCGGCGGACGCCCTAATATGGCCCAGGCTGGCGGCAAGAATCCTGCGGGTATCGATGATGCGATTGCGGAGTGCGCGAAAGTGCTTGCAGAACAGGTG
>CAYUKT010000364.1:0-2869 GCA_964445285.1 uncultured Bacteroides sp.
ACAAGAGTGCTGACACACAGGGTGGCATACCTGATCGACAGAGAGGGCGTGGCGCCCTATCATATTCTGGCCATTACCTTTACCAACAAGGCGGCCGGGGAGATGCGGGAGAGAGTTGATAAGATCGTGGGATTCGGGGCGGAACAGATATGGGTGTCCACGTTTCACTCCACCTGTGTCAGGATCCTGCGCAGGTATATTGACAGGCTGGGGTATGATAATAATTTCACAATCTATGACACGGACGACCAGAAGGGTATCATGAAAGAAGTATGCAAGAAACTGCAGATCGATACCAAGATGCTGAAAGAACGCACGATCCTGAGCGCCATCTCTTCCGCTAAGGACGAACTGATCGATCCCCTACAATATGAGATGCAGAATGGCTATGATTATAACGGAGGTAAGATCGCCAAGGCATACCGGGCTTATCAGGAGACCCTGAAAAAGAATAATGCCCTGGATTTTGACGACCTGATCATGAAAACCGTGGAACTGTTTAAGGCGGAAGCCCAGGTGCGTGCGAATTATCAGGAGCGGAGCCTCGATATCATGCTGGATGAGTACCCTGATACCAATACCGCCCAGTTTGAACTGATCAGGCTGCTGGCGGATAAATACCGTAATCTGTGCGTGGTAGGTGACGATGACCAGTCCATCTATAAATTCCGGGGCGCCAATATCCGCAATATCCTGGATTTTGAGAAGATATATCCGGAAGCCTGCGTCATCAAGCTGGAACAGAACTATCGTTCCACCCAGATTGTCCTGGATGCGGCCAATGCTGTGATCAGTCATAATACCGGACGAAAGGATAAGTCTCTCTGGACAGAGAAGACGGAAGGAAACCGGATTCATTTCCGACAATTTGATACGGCCTATGAGGAGGCGGAATATATTGCCGGGGATGTGGCGAAAAAGGCAAAAAGGGGAGAGGCCTCTTACGGAGACTGCGCAGTCCTTTACCGCACCAATGCCCAGGCCCGCCTTCTGGAGGAGCGTTTTATCATGGAAGGGATTCCCTATGACGTGATTGGCGGGACCAACTTCTATGCGAGAAGGGAGATCAAGGATATCCTGGCTTATTTGAAGACGATTGATAATGGTCGGGATGATGTGGCTGTCAAGCGGATCATCAATGTGCCCAGACGCGGTATCGGCGCCACCACTATTGTGCGGGTGCAGGAGTATGCGGACGAGAGGAATATCAGCTTCTATGATGCCCTGCGGGAGGCGGATCAGATCATGACCATCGGCCGCAGCGCGGTGAAATTAAAACCCTTTGTGACCATGATACAGAGTTTCAGGAGTAAGCTTGCGTTTTACGGCCTGGAGGAATTGGTCAAGGATATCTTAGAGACTACGGGATATATGAAAGAGTTGGAAGAATCTGACGAAGAGGATGCGGCTGACCGAATTGAAAATATCGAAGAACTGATCAACAAAGTGGTGTCCTACGAGGAGACCCATGACGAGCCGCTCTTAAGCGAGTTTCTGGAAGAAGTGGCGCTGGTGGCGGATGTGGATCGGGTGGAGGAAGGCAGCGACAGGGTTCTTTTGATGACCCTGCACAGCGCCAAAGGACTGGAATTTCCCCATATCTATCTGGCGGGCATGGAGGATGGCATCTTTCCAAGCTATATGACTATCACATCGGATGATCCCCTGGAGATTGAGGAGGAGAGGCGCCTTGCCTATGTGGGTATTACCAGGGCCAAGGACGATCTGACACTGACCTGTGCCAGACAGCGTATGATCCGCGGAGAGACACAGTACAATCCGATAAGCCGTTTCGTGAAGGAGATTCCGCCGCTTTTAATGGATAACACGCTGCCTGCGCCCAGAAAAACAGAGTATACGTCCTATGATGAGGATTCCGGAGAGAAAAGCAGATTTCGGGCGAAGCCTTTTGAGGGTGGGCAAAATTATTTTCGCAGAGTGGAGACCGATAAGTATGCGGAGAGTCGGATGCAGGAGGAAACGGGAGCGGACAGGAAGCCGCCTGCGTCTGCGGCAGCAAGGGATGTTGTGACAAAAGGATTTTTGGCGAAACCCAAGGCAGTGGTGCGCCCCAAACGTACGGCTCTTGAAAACCAACCCTACATTACCAGGATGAGCCAGGGCGTGGGCACAGTGGAGATAGAACCGGCAACGGGAGGTATCAGACTCGGTTATGAGGTGGGCGACAGAGTGCGCCATCTACGCTACGGAGAGGGTACGGTCCTTAGGATTGAACCTGGGCCGAGGGACAGCCAGGTGACGGTGGTCTTTGACGAGATGGGCCAGAAGATCATGTATGCCGGGTTCGCCAAACTGCAGAAAGTATGATTTTTTAAAATTACATAAAAAATGTTCCACTTCAAAAAGAGAATTTATAGTATTCTCTTTTTTTTCTTTAAAATTAATTTTGACATTTTTCTTATTAACACTTTCATTCCCATTAAAAGGCTTATCCATATAAAATCTCCTTAAAAAATTAATTAATACATTAATATATTTTATGAAAGAAATACAAAAAATTGAATAGATATTTGCAAAGTTCTCTAAGTATGATACAATTCTTATTAATTTACATACCATTTGTAAAAAATTATTGACATATTTAATACTAATAATAAGAAAATAGATAAGAATGTAAAAAACTAGGAGATATCATAATGCAAATTGAATTAAAAGAAAACGAACGAATAGACGATTTAGAATATAAAGATTTAAAAATTATCCAAAACAAAAATGGATTTTGCTTTGGAATAGATAGTGTTCTCTTATCGGACTTTGCAAAAGAAATAAAACCAAACAGTAAAATACTAGACATAGGAACAGGCACAGGAATTTTAGGCATTTTATTATGTGGAAAAACTAAAGACAC
>CAYUKT010000365.1:0-2864 GCA_964445285.1 uncultured Bacteroides sp.
ATTTTTTATTTCATAAGATTTATGGGATGGAAAAAGTTGAGGAAAAGAAAGGAGATCTGCGCTATGGAACTTTTAAACAGGCAAAAAACAGGCAAGGTGGAAAGACCGGTTAAGGTCTTACAGTTTGGGGAAGGAAACTTTCTGCGGGCTTTTGTGGATTATATGATTGACATTGCCAATGAAAAGGGGGAATTTAATGGGGATGTTGTTCTGGTAAAACCCATTGAGTTCGGTTCGCTGGAGCGTTTTCATGAGCAGGAGTGCCAGTATACGGTACAGCTGCGGGGGATCGTGGATGGAAAAGCACAGAGGATCAACCGGATTGTGACAAGTGTGTCAGATGCGGTGGACGCTTACGGGGAATATGAGAAATATGCCGCCTATGCGAAACTGGATACCCTGCGTTTCATTGTATCGAATACAACGGAGGCGGGGATTGTCTATGATGACACAGACCGGCTGGAATTTACGCCGCCGAAGACTTATCCGGGCAAGCTGACCAAATTTTTATATGAGAGATTTAAACACTTTGACGGGGCGCAGGATAAGGGTCTTGTCATGCTGCCGGTGGAGCTGATCGATGACAATGGAATCCATCTGAAAGAATGCGTCCTCAAACTGGCGGCGTTGTGGAAATTGGAAGAAGAATTTGTCAACTGGATCAACGAGGCCTGTGTGTTCACTTCCACCCTGGTGGACAGGATCGTCACCGGATATCCCCGGGATGAGGCGGAAGAACTCTGTAAGGAGTTCGGCTATCAGGACAATCTGATCGTGACAGGCGAACCCTTTGCCCTCTGGGTAATTGAGAGCGCCAAAGATATCAGCGAAGAGCTGCCCCTTCCTAAAGTGGGACTGCCCGTGATCTTCACGGACAATCAGAAACCCTACAAGCAGAGAAAAGTGCGTATCTTAAATGGGGCACACACTTCCTTTGTGCTGGCTTCCTATCTGTGCGGAAATGATATTGTGCTGGAGTCCATGCAGGATGAACTGATCTTAAACTTTATTAAGGCAACGATTTTTGAGGAAGTGATTCCTACCCTGACACTGCCGAAGCAGGAACTGGAAGAGTTCGCGCAGGCAGTGCTGACACGTTTTAACAATCCTTATGTAAAACATGCCCACCTGTCCATCTCCTTAAACTCTGTTTCCAAATGGCGGGCGCGGTGTATGCCCAGCTTCCTGGAGTATATTGAGAAGAAAGGTGCCCTGCCTGAGCATCTTACTTTCTCACTGGCGGCGCTGATGGCTTTCTACACCGGTACGGAGATCCGCGATAAAGCCCTGATCGGCCACCGCGGTGAAGAGGAGTACAACATTCTGGATGATGAGGCGGTGCTTCACTTCTTTGCGGCTAACAGTGGTAAAGAAACAAAAGAATATGTACATAATACTCTTGCTAACACAGAGTTCTGGGGACAGGATCTGAGTGCTCTGAATGGTGTGGAAGATACGATCGTTTCCTATCTGGAGGATATCCGCACACTTGGTATGCGCAGGGCGATCGAGAAAAACATGCAGTAACTTTATGAAGGCGGGCTGCAGGCCATAGATTTCTAAACGTTTTGGAGAATGCCTGTAAAACGGGCATTCTTCAATAAAAATGAGGCGCCGTACAGCGGCATGATGGGAGATAGCATGATGAAAAATTATATGCAGATTCATGAAAAAGATAATGTGGTGGTGGCAATCCGGGAGATCGCTGCAGGAGAGACCATAGAGGCAGGCAGTACACAGGTGGCGGCGAAAGAAACGATTCCGGCCGGGCATAAGATGGCACTTGGTGATATCCCGGCGGGCGGCGATGTCACCAAATACGGCTGCCGTATCGGCTATGCCAAAGAGGAGATCAGAGCTGGACAGTGGGTACACACCCACAATCTTAAGACTGCACTGGGGGAATTGCTCACTTATAGTTACGAGCCTGTGGAGACAGAAGAAAAGGAACTGCCGGACGTTTCCTTTATGGGATATGTGCGTCCAGACGGCAAAGTGGGCGTGCGCAACGAGATCTGGATCATTCCTACAGTGGGGTGTGTCAACAATGTGGCCCAGGCTCTGGCGAAGGCAGCCAATGGCAGGCTGCAGGGCACGGTGGAGGAAGTGATCGCTTTCCCACATCCATATGGCTGCTCTCAGATGGGTGATGATCAGGAGCATACCAGGACGATCCTGGCGGATCTGATCAACCATCCCAATGCGGGTGGTGTGCTGGTACTGGGTCTGGGGTGTGAAAACAGCAATATTGATGTCTTGAAACCCTATATTGGTGAGGTGGATGAGAGGCGGGTGAAGTTCTTAGTCTGTCAGGATGCGGAAGATGAGATGGAGGCCGGCGGGCGGCTTCTGGATGAGCTGATTGCTCAGGCGGCTGTCTATGAGCGGGAGCCGGTCAGTGTGTCGAAACTCATCATAGGTCTGAAATGCGGCGGGAGCGATGGATTTTCCGGTATCACTGCCAATCCTCTGGTGGGAAAATTCTCCGATCTGCTGGTTAGCAGGAAGGGAACGGCAATCCTTACAGAAGTGCCGGAGATGTTCGGCGCGGAGACACTTTTGATGAACCGCTGTGAGAACCGGGAAGTTTTTGAACAGACCGTGAAATTGGTGAATGACTTCAAACAGTATTTTATGGACAATCACCAGACTATCTATGAGAATCCTTCTCCAGGTAATAAAAAGGGCGGCATTTCCACCCTGGAAGATAAATCCCTGGGCTGTACCCAGAAGTCGGGAAGCGCGCCGGTGAGAGGTGTGCTCTCCTATGGGCAGCGGGTGGAAAAGACCGGGCTTAACCTGCTCAGTGCGCCTGGCAATGACCTGGTGGCCTCCACGGCATTGGCGGCCAGCGGCGCCCAGAT
>CAYUKT010000366.1:0-2861 GCA_964445285.1 uncultured Bacteroides sp.
AAAAAATTTTTAAATTGCAAATTTTGAAATGCCTGCCTTGAAATAATAAGAGGTTTATCCCTTAAGTCATCCGCCGTGAGAAAGTCTTTCTCCGCCAGCGGGGCATCTCGCCGCATAAGGACACCCCAGGTATCTTTGTAGGGAACAGATATAGAATCGTATTTGGCAAGGTCCGTATTTCCAAAAACAATACCGAAGTCTATGGTGCCACGGTCAATGGCCTCTGCAATCATTGTCCTATCGCCGCTGATAATGTGAAAATGTACAAGCGGATAATCCTGCTGCATAGCGTTCATGGCTTTTATCAGGAAACGGTTTCCGTCTGTTTCCCCGGCGCCGATTACGATATCCCCGGCGAGCATATCATCGGACGCGGCAATTTCATCTTCTGCCTTTTGAATCAGTTCGATGACTTCCTCTGCACGCTTGCGGAGGATCATGCCTTCTTCAGTAAGCGTAATCCTTCTGTTTCCGCGGATAAATAACTGCTTGCCGAGTTCTTCCTCCAGGTCCTTGAGCTGGCGTGAAAGCGTGGGCTGTGAAAGGTGCAGGAATTCTGCGGCACCGGAAATACTGTTTTCCTTTGCTACCGCTAAAAAATATTGTAATACTCTCAGTTCCATAAAATTTTCCTCCCTAAATAATTATCATATCATACAGATGGTATGCCTGTAAACTATGAGAGGCTATTTAATATAAGTATTTGTTATTTCAATTGCCACCAGATATAATAAAAACATCCGAGAAATACATAGTGCAAGGAGTTTCAACGATGAGAAGTGTCAGGAGAATATATACCTGTCTGGTATTTCGATAATACCGATGAATTCCGCAGCGCCGTAGAAAACAACCCCGTTTTGGAGGGATGGGGCAATAAAATCATGCTGATCAGTGATGAAAATTAATCGACTTGTAGAAAAGAGGTAAATCATGTATGCAAATCAATCTGACGATGCGATCATACAGAATCTGAAAGATGCCGGATGTGACACGGAAACCATTGAAAGATTTATGTCCGACCTGCGCAAAGGGGACGAAAAAAGCAGTCTGAAATGTCTGAACATACATAGGAGAAAACTGCTTGCTTCCCTCCACAAAGAACAAAAATGTATAGATTGCCTGGATTATCTTGTTTATCAGATGAGTGGAAAAAACAAATAACGAAATGGAGGATGATGAGATGAAAACAATCACAAACAAAACTTTTGATGAAGAGCGTGCTTTATATGATTCCCACGATATCGTAGTTCGAGACTGTGCCTTTGATGGTCCTGCTGATGGCGAAAGTGCGTTCAAGGAGTGCGGCAACATTACCGTAGAGCATTGCTTTTTCAATCTTCGTTACCCGTTTTGGCATGATAAAGGTCTGAAACTGGCAGGATCTGAAATGACAGAGCTTTGCAGGGCGGCGCTCTGGTATTCCGAAAATGTGGAGATTGATGACTCAAAGCTCCACGGCATTAAGGCACTGCGTGAATGTGCGGATATCAAAATGCATGGCTGCGACATTGTTTCCTCCGAATTTGGCTGGTCGGTACGCGGCATCACAATGGAGGACTGCACAGTACAGAGTGAATATTTTATGATGCGCTCCGAACGTCTGAATTTCCGTGACGTCCGTATGAAAGGCAAGTATTCTTTCCAGTACATTACAGATTCCGTTTTTGAAAATTGTGTGTTTGATACCAAGGACGCATTCTGGCATGCCCAAAACATTGTGGTAAGAAACAGCGTGATAAAAGGCGAATATCTTGCGTGGTACAGTGAAGACATCACTTTTGAAAACTGCAAGATCATCGGTACACAACCCCTTTGCTATTGCAAGAATCTAAAGCTCATTGACTGTGAAATGATCGATACCGATTTGAGTTTTGAGCGTTCCGATGTGGAAGCAACCCTTACCGCACCGATTGTCAGCATTAAAAATCCCCTGTCCGGGCATATCTATGTTCCCGCAGTGGGCGAACTCATTATGGATATTAAAAACGCACACGGCAAGGTTATCACAGAAGATCAAATCTGCAGCGACAGAGTTTGCAACTGCTGTGCATAAAGAACGGGCGAAAAAGAGAACGGTGTGGGTATGAAAAGGATATGTATGAAACGCAAATTCTGGCGAATACTTTCCTGCGTCACGGCTGCAGTGATCACTATGTCAGGGTGTGCAGGCGGACAGGGAGATGTAAGCGCCAAAGAACCAACAAATATACAGCTGGAGAATAGGGCACAGCCTGATACTGACTCCGGCGAGGAGAAAAACATGACGGATAAAATGAAATTGCAAATAGAAAACAGCACTTTTACGGCGACTTTGGAAAGTAACGCTGCTGTAGACGCTCTTATAGAAATGATAAATGACTCGCCAGTCACGATCCAGATGAGCGACTATTCCGGCTTTGAAAAAGTCGGCTCTCTGGGAACAAACCTGCCTGCAGATGACAGCCAGACTACAACACGCGCAGGCGATATTGTCTTATACAATGGAAACCAGATTGTCATCTTTTATGGCTCCAATTCATGGAGTTATACAAGGATTGGAAAGATAGATGATCTGTCCGGCTGGGAAGATGCGCTTGGCAGTGGAGACGTGACGGTTACTTTTTCTTTGGAATAATTGATTTGTTTCTGCCTTCAAAGCAGTTCCCTTGTTTTTCGGGCAAGGTACAAAGGCAGATTGGTAATATATCAGTTTACTGCGAAAGACAGTGAAGATAATCTGATGTGCGTGTGCAGTAAGGAGATTGCTGCGGAACTGTTGGAGCCTACGTTTGGGAAATGGGAATATGAAACTGAGTGAATGAAAAAAACAGTATTGGTCATAACCCCTCACAACACTTCATACAATGTAAAAAAGTGTTCTG
>CAYUKT010000367.1:0-2859 GCA_964445285.1 uncultured Bacteroides sp.
TTATGGTACACTAGTACTATGGTAGAGGCAAAGGTGGGTTTCCTTTCTGCAGTTTGACAAATCATAGGCGACTTATCTTGGAGGGTAAAATGGCGAATCAACAATCAGAATCGTTGGTTTATACTAACGACAAGTGTGTGGGGTGTCATAAGTGCATTTCAGTGTGTCCGGTTCTGACGGCGAACAAATCTGTGGATGAGGACGGACAGCATAGGATTGTAGTAGATGGAAAACAGTGTGTGGGATGCGGGGCATGTTTTGATGCCTGTGCTCATAAGGCAAGAAGCTATAACGATGACACGGAACGTTTTTTTGAAGATTTAAAACGGGGCGAAAAGATTTCTCTCTTGCTGGCTCCCGCTTTTTTGGCAAATTATCCGAGAGAGTATGCAACAGTGCTCGGCGGCCTGAAGAAACTCGGTGTGAATCGGATCATCAGTATTAGTTTCGGTGCGGACATCACAACATGGGGTTATATCAAGTATATTACGGAACATAATTTTACAGGCGGCATATCTCAGCCCTGCCCTGCAATCGTGGGATATATTGAAAAGTACATACCGGAGCTGATTTCGCGTCTTGTGCCGATACATTCCCCTATGATGTGCGGTGCAATCTATGTTAAGAAGTACATGAATGTGCCGGACAAGCTGGCGTTTATCAGTCCATGTGTGGCGAAGAAAAACGAGATAGATGATCCTAACTGCGGTGGTTACGTTTCTTATAATGTGACTTTTGATCACCTGATGCGTTATGTGAGGGAGCATGGCGTTTCCGGGCCGGCGGTGACGGACGAGATTGAATATGGACTGGGTTCTATTTACCCGATGCCCGGCGGCCTGAAAGAAAATGTATACTGGTTTTGCGGAGAAGACATTTTTATCAGACAGATTGAGGGCGAGAAACACGCTTACGAGTTCCTGGAAGATTATAAGAAGAGAGTGCTTGGCAAGAAGGAGCTGCCGTTTATGGTAGATGCGCTCAACTGTGCGAAGGGGTGTATCTATGGTCCGGGCGTGGAGGAGAATAGAAGCGAGTCCGATGACACACTCTATGAACTGCAGAAGATCAGGAGTGCAAGCAAAAAGAATGACAAAAAGCATGCTTTCAGCAAAAAGCTTACGCCCAAACAGAGACTTGACAGGCTGAACAGGCAGTTCAAGAATCTGGATATCAACGATTTTATCAGACATTATACTGACAAGTCCAAAGGATTGGAGATCAGACAGCCCAGTACGGCTGAACTCGATGCGATTTTTGCGTCTATGGACAAATATACAGACATAGAGCGGACAATGAACTGCTCGGCCTGTGGCTATGATACTTGTAAAGAGATGGCGGAGGCAATTTATAACGAATGCAATAATCGAAATAACTGCGTTCAGTACATTAAAGGTAAAGTGGAACAAGAGAGCGAAGCGGCGAGACAGATGGCCGCAGAGGTAGAGGGTAAGAACGAGGAACTTCGAGCCAAAAATAAACAGATCGAGGAACTGATCTTTGCGGTGCAGGAGGATTTTGACAGTCTGGATACTTCTATCAGCGAAATGTCCATTGGCAATAACAGTAATGCGGAGGAGAGTACTGGTATCTCTGCATCCATGAGCGAGGTGGTGACTTTCTGCGACCAGCTGGAAGAAGCGCTTGAGAAGATTCAGGGACTGCTGGTGAAACTGGAAGAGAATAACGAAGAGATTACCAATGTGGCAGAGGAAACCAACCTTCTTGCGCTCAATGCCAGTATCGAGGCCGCAAGGGCAGGAGAATCCGGAAGAGGGTTTGCGATCATCGCGGAGAATATCAAGAAACTGGCTGATTCTTCCAAGGATACGGCCAGCGACAGTGATTCCAATAAGGAACAGATTCAGGTGGCGATCAATGATCTTCTGGGTCGGGCCGGCAAACTGATTGATGTGATTGACGGCGTGAATGTAAGAGTCTCCAACCTGGCAGCTTCCACTGAGGAGATTGCCGCATCGGCAGATATGGTAAGTACGATTTCTGCGGATTTAAAAGACAAGCTTGCGCAGTTAAATTCATAACTTTTTTAGAGAAGGATTTACAATAGAAACAGGACTCAGCGGGGGGCGCGGAGTCCTGTTTCTATATCTGCTAAAGATATGCAAGTCATATATTATGTAAACTACTGAGCGAGAAGATTCTAATATCCCAATTCTTCTCCTACCAGATATACCTTGATACGGCCGGCATGCATACTTCTTCTGGTGATCACAATCTGATTGCAGAAACATTCCGGGGAGAGACAGTCGTGGCAGACGCCGGTGGCTGCACAGGGAAGATTTCTTTCCAGGCGGATCGCATTGGCAGGAGAGGCTGTATTGCGTACACGGGCTACACCGTCAGGCACATCGTTCACGACCTTGTTCATGCCGGCGACTATGATGACATGGCTGGGCCCCTGGATCAGGCAGGCAACCCGGTTGCCGTTGCCGTCAATGTTGATCAGTTCCCCTGCAAGGGTGATAGCGTTTGTGCTCATCAGATAATAGTCGGCCAGTACTGTCTTGGCATAAATCTGCCGGGCTTCCTCAGGTGTTCTGGCAGCGGAACGGTCGAGCAGTTCATAACCGCCTTTTTGGATGGCGGCAAGCAGACCGCATTCCTTGATGCTCTCACTGCCGCCCCAGCCGATCACGGATCCCTTGGGGAGTTCTGATAAGATGGCTTCAGTGCAGGCCGTGGCCGATTCGAAATAAAATCCCTCCATGTTGCGCTTCTCTAGATTTTTAATGATGGTTTCTGCCTGTCTGGCTAAGGCAGTCTGTTTGTGTGACATAATGATCCCTCGATTCTTATGAATATTTTGATAAAAGTATATCACTAAGCATCGGGAGCGTG
>CAYUKT010000368.1:0-2852 GCA_964445285.1 uncultured Bacteroides sp.
CAGAGCCCCTGTTCACAGGAGGCTCTGTGCTTACGGCGAGCGTCCATCATGAACGGAGGCGAAGCCGAAGTGAATGATGCTCTGCATGAAATGCAGAGGTTTTCACGAGGCGGGGAAATAGAGCCCCTGTTCACAGGAGGCTCTGTGCTTACGGCGAGCGTCCATCATGAACGGAGGCGAAGCCGAAGTGAATGATGCTCTGCATGAAATGCAGAGGTTTTCACGAGAGGAAAATATATTTTATGAGATATCATAATATTACGAAGGATGATATGCTGAACGGTGACGGTCTGCGGGTGGTGCTTTGGGTTGCAGGATGTTCACATTGCTGCAAAGAATGCCAGAATCCCCTTACCTGGGATCCGGATGGTGGTCTGCCTTTTGATGAGAATGCAAAGCAGGAGATCTTTGCACAGCTGGATAAACCTTATATTCATGGAATCACCTTTTCTGGCGGCGATCCGCTCCATTCGGCCAATCGTTTGGATGTGAGAAGTCTGATGGAAGAAATCAAAAAGAAATATCCCCATAAGACCATCTGGCTTTATACGGGCGATAAATGGGAAGATGTCCTGCATTATCCGATGATGAAGTATGTGGATGTGTTGGTGGACGGAGAGTTTAAGATTGATCTGAAGGACGTGAAACTCCTCTGGAAGGGGAGCAGTAACCAGAGGGTGATTGATGTACAAAAGAGTTTAGAGCAGACAGATCCGATGGTGCCGGTGCTCCATTGTGGGAATTACGAATAGATGTGGGGAAAACAATGGGAACAGAGACAATTAAGGTCAAATATTTTACGGATAAAATAGAAAAACTTACATATATAGATGGTAAATCCGATTGGATCGATCTGCGTGCCGCAGAGGATGTGATATTAAAACAGGGGGAATTTAAATTAATCCCGCTGGGGGTGGCGATGGAGCTGCCTGCGGGGTATGAGGCCCATGTGGTGCCGCGCAGTTCTACGTTCAAGAATTTTGGTGTGATCCAGACCAATCATCAGGGCGTGATCGATGCCTCTTACTGCGGGGATAACGACCAGTGGTTCATGCCTGTATATGCGGTGCGGGATACGGAGATTCATGTTAATGACAGAATCTGTCAGTTCCGTATTATGGAGCATCAGCCGAGGCTTATTTTTGATGAGGTGACGCATCTTGATCATGCGGATCGGGGTGGACATGGCAGTACCGGAAAGCAGTAGTGCCGGGATTTGCATAAATTAAAATATGCATAAGAAAACTCCTTCCAAGACATACTATGGGAAACAATGGTAAATTCTTGGAAGGAGTTTTTGCAGTGAAAAATAATGACAGCTTACAGCAAAATGAACAGGAACAAAGACAGCGGGAAAACGATCAGAAGATGACGACATCCCTACAGGAAAATATGGAATATATGAAAGCACATATGATGCCGGATTCCAGCTTTGATGTAGTCTACCGTGTGATAGAGATGGGCGGCAGGCAGGCCTGTATCTATTTCATAGATGGTTTTTGCAAAGACGAACTGATGATGAAAATCCTGCAGTATTTTATTGGGCTGACAGCGGAAGATATGCCGGACAGCGCCTATGAGATGGCCAAGAAAGCCACGCCCTATGTGGAAGTGGATTTGAAAGATAAATGGGATGACATTATATACAATATCTTATCCGGTGTGTTTGCCCTATTTATCGATGGTTATGACAGATGTGTGCTGATCGATTCCAGGACATATCCCGCCAGGGGAGTGGAGGAGCCTGATAAAGATAAGACACTTCGAGGATCCAAGGATGGATTTGTGGAGACGGTGGTGTTTAACACAGCCCTGATCAGGCGGCGTATCAGGAGTACACAGCTGCGCATGGAGATGATGAATGCCGGTAAGAGTTCCCAGACGGATATTGTGCTTTGCTATATGGATAATCGGGTGGACCATGCCTTCCTGGAAAAGGTGAAGAAGCGGATTCAAGAGATCCGGGTAGATGCGCTGACCATGAACCAGGAGAGTCTGGCAGAATGCCTTTATCAGCGTAAATGGTTCAATCCTTTTCCAAAATTTAAGTTTACGGAACGACCGGATGTGGCGGCGGCACAGGTACTGGAAGGGGATATCGTGATTCTGGTGGACAATTCTCCTTCAGCTATGATCGTGCCCACATCCATCTTTGATATCGTGGAGGAGGCGGATGATTATTATTTTCCGCCGATTACGGGAACCTATCTGCGTTTGTCAAGGTTTATCATTTCCATTCTTACGTATATCATGACACCGACTTTTTTATTGCTGATGCAGAATCCGGACTGGGTGCCGGAGTCGTTTCAGTTTATTATGCTGCAGGAGGAGTCTAATATCCCACTAATTGCGCAGTTTTTGATTCTGGAGCTGGCGATTGATGGTTTGAAGCTGGCGGCGGTGAATACGCCTAACATGCTCAGCACGCCTTTAAGTGTCATGGCTGCATTGGTGTTGGGAGAGTTTTCGGTCAACAGCGGCTGGTTCAATAGCGAGGTTATGTTGTACATGGCGTTTGTGGCCATTGCCAATTATACGCAGCAAAATTATGAGTTGGGATACGCCCTGAAATTCATGCGTATCATCAATCTGATCCTGACAGCGATCTTTGACATCTATGGCTATATTGCTGCTATTTTAATTTTTGTTGTGTCGATCATCTCTAATAAGACCTTGTCGGACAAGAGTTATATTTATCCGCTTATTCCCTTCAACTTCCGGCAGCTTGCCAAACGGCTTCTGCGCCTGCGGCTCCCGGAAGCGAAACAGTGATTAAAAATATATATTAAGTATTATTAAGTAAATATTAGCCAGAAATATTTTGTAAATTTGTGCATGGTATACGAAAATGA
>CAYUKT010000369.1:0-1563 GCA_964445285.1 uncultured Bacteroides sp.
GATCAGGGCTTGGCAACGGATAATCATCTGGATTTGTATTTGCAAAATAATCCCGCAGGTGATCATCAAAGGCATCCACATCCAGTTCATTGCCCAGGGCATTAAGTCCCTGGTGGCGGGCGATGTTCGCCCAGTTGCTCAGGGCATTGAGTCCGGTGAGGGGATCCAGCAGTTCCCCCGCCCAGTCATCCTGGAGCCAGTCAGCTATGCGATAAGGTTTGGCGTAATTCAAGGCTTCCGAATAGTCATCCTCTGCTAAAGCGGCAAGCGCTGCCTCATGAGATGTAAAAATTGGTAAATTCATACTAAATACAGTATTTCTGCCAGAGCTCAAAGGATTTAAATTAAATGATTTCGTACTAAACACATTACCATTATAACTATCATAAACATCATAAGGTATAGATAAATAGGTGCCATCATATGAACGTAAATAATAATTATCTTTACTACTTGATGGTTCATATAATACATAAGCTTCTTTATCTATAGCACATGAACAGGTCATATAAACACACCATGTTTTTCCAACATGATCATATTCTGCATATAAATGTCCACGGATATCATATTTTCCATCAGAATTTTGTATTTTACCATAATCAGTAAAATTATATTGTTCTCCTACATCCAAATATATAGATCCCTCACCGTTCTGGTATTTGTCATACTGTTCCTTGATCACTGTTCCCAGTATCGTCCCGAACGTGAGCGTACAACATGCAGACATATCCCTCACATTCCCAGGGAACTTGATCAGACCGTCAATGATGCCGCCCTCTTCCTCTTTGTCATCATCGTCATCATCATCCGGCTTTTTTCCGCCCTGGATGACCTGAAAGGATGTCTCGGCCACCGCCTTTACCGCATTGGATCCGAACACGTAGCTCTGGCCAGCCTTATCGATGAACCCAATGATCGCCGGGTTCGGTGCAAAGGTCGGGCCTGACATAGCAGCATTTAACGCAGCATCGTTATAGATATATGACAGTGTACTGTAGCCCATGCTGGCGATCTGGTCATCCGAAAGACTGTTCATCTCGATCGGCGCATTGGCATATGCCACTGTACCCACATAAAAACAGAGGGCGTACATGGCTGCAGCTGATAATCCAACGGCAACACCTTCTGCCACCGCTTCCACCTTTTCCATGTGGTTAGCGTCAAAATACTTTGTCCCTACCGACAATGACAGGACCACAACGCACATGATGATACATAACACCCGTTTTATATATTTCATAAGCTTTACTTTTCCCCTGTTTTTCATTATCATATTTCTAAAGGAGTAGTTTTATGGATAGCATACTTAAGATAATTGAAATAGTCATAGTGGCCGCCTTTTTCATCATGCTCTACCGCAGGTTTTACAATAAGCCGCAGATAAAGGCTGTAAAAGTAAAGGTACCCACGGCCAGACAGATCAGGCGGGCTAAGAGGCGCGCCCGGCGGCTCAGGAAGATCAGACGCAGGTTCCGGATCCCGTATGTCGGCAAGACGAAGATCATCAGATATGACAAGAAGCTGCCGTATATCGAGAGCATCTGGAACGAGATCGAGCCC
>CAYUKT010000369.1:1663-2844 GCA_964445285.1 uncultured Bacteroides sp.
ATCATACTCTGTTTCATGCTCTTCCATAACAGATACCTACTTCCATGCTGCAAAACTAAAGTCTTCCAGTTGAGGACGTCCGAATCCATTAAGACCATACTGCGGGATAAATTCTTTCCCGATACATTCCACCATAAGGGTCCCAACTTTGTCATCCGGCAGGAAGAAATCCGTTGCCTTCATCCCATACGAACCCCGCTCACTATCTGCCGGCGTACACTGGGAAACTGCCGTCAAGATAGTCATTGGCTTTTTGTCTGACTTTCTCTCAAAGTCACGATACCCCAACACCTGAAATTTCACACTCATCTTCTTTACCTTTTCCTTTCCTTTTCAAATGCTGTCTTCTAGTTGCTTCTATGTTCAACGCCGCTGCCGGAGCCGCACTGACATCAATTGATCCAGTCCCAATCCGGAACTGATTTTTCTTTCACACTCAAGACACGCTGGCATCCAGGATAGCCCTTTCCAAGATGCATATATAGACCGCCCACTGTAAGTTTTGGTGTAAATGAATAATATTTCCGGGTACGTTTTGCGCGTTCCCCGGTCACAAAGTCTTCCCTGACTACCGTATAGACATACTCTTTTACCATCATGATCTTCCTCTCCTCTTTCCTTTTCCTTGCTTTTTCCCTCTTCCTCTGCTATCATGAGACTATATATCTCCAAGTACCGCAGGGCGTACGGTAGGGGTATTGTGCCGCCCTGCGTTGGAGAAAGATAAATTGCGTCAAAGTGACTAATTAGTGACGTCACCTTAAAAGGGCTATATCACAGATGACGTCACTTTGTCAACAATATATAAGAGGAATATATTTATGCCTAGTGATTTACCAAGACTAACTGTCAGAACAGAACAAGAAATAATAGACAAAATGAATATAATAGCAAAAAAAGAAAACCGAAGTACAAACCAACAAATTAACCATGTCCTAAAAAAATACATTGAGCAATACGAACAAGAAAATGGCCGCATTAATAACCTGGGGGTATCAGTTTCCAAGACTGGTTAGACCAGAACCACTGATATATCATTTCTTTTCCAGCGTATATTGCAATCCATTTCTGCATATGCTATAATGTCACCAGACAAACGGATACTACAACACAAAATTTGTCAAACGTTATGCACCAAAACGAAACCCTCAGAGCGGCATCTCTGAGGGTTTCTTGTTCTT
>CAYUKT010000370.1:0-2838 GCA_964445285.1 uncultured Bacteroides sp.
GACTTTTCACCGCATCATATCCGAGGAAACAGCCGATCGCCACCAGATAGATCAGACAGTTCATCTTAAACACCGTAGCCAGTCCCATCAGCAGCGCCGCAGGCAGCATATACCACAGCTTACGCCGCTCCAGATAACGGACCACACAATACACCGCCCCCAGGGAACAGGCCATCCCCGGCATGATCCCATAAAGATAGGTGATATAAAACATATAGGGGACCCACAGAACCAGCGCAATATGGGCAAGTATCACGGACGCCTTATCCTTTTTCCAAAACTGCGCCAGGATCTGCACAAGCAGATAATAAGATGCCGTCAACGCCAACAGATTAGCGAACTGCATCCCCACATAGTTTTCCGTCCCCAGAATCCCCATCAACAGATAATAGAATAACACGATTCCCGACTGAAAAGGATACTTGAACAGATATCCCTCTTCCCCGTCCACGCTCTGCTCAAAAGCAGAAAAATTCCCTTCCCGCCACTGGGCAGCCACCTGGCATACCTTGGCCGGATCCGATCCCGGATACAGCTGTGTCGCCAGGATCCAGACGGTTCCCAGTAAAAATCCTGCCGCTGCAATGATAAGAAGAACCGCTTGCAAACGGATCCTGCTCTCCCTCTCCCTGCAGATCCGAAAAATCACGACACAAACAACAGTAATCGCCAAGAGAATCAACAAATGCAGAAAAGGACTGTCTGCCACATTTAAGGTGTGATCCTGGATCCCGCCGTCATCCCCAGGAATCTGCCCGATAAAACTGGTGCTGAATATACTATGTAAAAACAGCACAAACACTACCACAGCCAGGATGACCCTGATCAAAATATTGATAACCCGCTCAAAGGAATCTCTCATACTTTTCCTCTCTCTGCCATTTTCCGTATAGATTTCACTCTTCAACCGTTTCCACAATGCCGGATAACAGGCGCACATCCTCTACCACCGGCGCCGGCTGGTATTCTCTGCCATCTTCATACAGCCACACATCATTCCCATACTTTTCCGCCAGATACGCCATGACATCCTCCGGAATCTCTTCCCCATGCCGTACCCAGAGTCTCTGGCTTACATACTCCGTCCCCGTACTGGTATTCACGAATTCTACCTGATGATATTTGCCCGGCTCATTCAGGATATCGTCCAGCAATCGATATCTTATCCCAAAATACTCCTGAAGATACGCCACCCCATCATCAAAAGTATCATAGGCATCATTAAAAATCGTATACCTGTCAACCGCCTCATCACCCCAGCGCACCGTATCCATCGCGATGGAAGCACCTATCTGCGTCTTTTGCTCTTCTATATAAGAAATTTCATAACGCGCAAACAACTCCCTGTAATATGCATTGTATCTGTCTGTCACATCCTGACGAAAATAAGGGCTTTGAAAAAGTTTCTCCCCCAGTCCCACCGTAAAGCAGTCCAGCAGTTCATAGGCCGATGACTTCACATTCCCCAGGGATCTGTCATAATCCCACACCGGTCCCGCATAGAGTTTCCCGTCATCCGCCGTAAAATAAAAGGTGCTGGCCCTGTTTAAATCCGCCTCATTGGATAGCTCATCCAGCAGGAACATCTGGATAAAAGACTCTATGTCCACCAGGCTTTTCAAACGCTCATAAGCTTCCGGTGAATCACTCTGTTCAATCAGCTGCGCCACCTCGTCCATAAGAAGCTGCATTTCCTCCAGCTTTTCTTCCGAAATATTCTTTGGATGTTTGATCTCATACCAGCCAGCCTTACTCCCGAGGAAAGTGCTGTATTCCGCTTCCTCCTCCACACGGCTTGCAAAGACACCTTCCATCAGACAACCGTCCTTGATTCCTATCCGTTCCCTGCCTACTTCCACCCGTTCACACAGAAGATAATTACCGGCATACTCTCCATTAAAATATACATCCGCATAAGCGCAGTCCACCGCATACGGCACTCCCATCTCGCGGGCCAGGTCATAGACCACCCGGTTGCGCATACGGCTTAGATCATAGGCATTCGCCTGTAAAACCCATTTCCTGGCGCTCCCCATCCCCAACACATCCGTAGCCACCGCAAAACGGATGCCGTAAGATTTCTTGGGCGCATTAAAACTGGAATACCCCCTGCCGGAGACCTTTCCCAGCCTGCCCGCACTGTCCACCCTGCCGTCTGCCCGCACACACAAAAAAGAGCCCGCTTCTTCATGCGTCTTATCCTCATTCAGATAAGCCAGGGAACCAGAATCCGTCTCAATAAATACTGCCGGCACCATATCCGACTGCATCAGCGTAAGAGTACAGTCCTGCGCCTCCTGCCCTTTGCGGGCATAAGTCAAAGCCGCAGCCTGTCCCGGCATCAGCATCAGCCTGTCTCCGTTATGCACCTGTTCTCCACCCAGACTGATCAGATATTCCCTCTCATCATATTTCCAGCTAAGCGACTCCTGCTCCACAAAAGAAGGCAGAAAAAAATACGCCTGCTCCTGCTGCCTGAAAAGCAGGATTTCCTGGTCACCGCCAGGCGTCTCTACTTCCAAAGCGATATCTTCATACCCCTCGCTGCGCACTGCCTCCACTACCGGCCTCTGGGACTCCAAAGCCGCCTGCTCCTCAAGCTTCGCTAAGAACGCCGCGTTTGCGCTGCCCCGCTCTGCAGCAGAGATTCCCGGTGTCAGATCAAATCTGGCGCCATACAAAAATATCCCGCAAAACGCAAGCATCGAAAGCCCATATAAAATCATTCTGCCCAATCGCTTGTCCATTCTTTTTCCCCAAATCGTTCTATCAATTCCTCAGACATGCTTCCCAAACTGGAAAATCACTCTCACACTCCTGCGAATTGTAATCCAAAGT
>CAYUKT010000371.1:0-2833 GCA_964445285.1 uncultured Bacteroides sp.
CGCCTTCTTGATGAAAGACCATCCGCGTTCCCACATGGAGCGCAGCACATTGCCCGCCGTAGGCATATGGTAAGCCGGAAGCTCCATTACGAAAGGCGCCGGATCGCCGGAAAACATCTTTGTTTTCTTTAACATGATACCAGAAATGATGATTGCCATCATGCCCACAAAGTACGCGCTCGTTGCCACCCATGCGGAACCGCCGAAGATTGCACCGGCAACCATGGAAATAAAAGGAACCTTTGCGCCGCAGGGAATAAAAGTAGTCGTCATGATCGTCATTCGGCGGTCACGCTCGTTTTCGATTGTCCTTGATGCCATGATACCCGGAATACCGCAGCCGGTACCGATGAGCATTGGGATAAAGGATTTGCCGGACAATCCGAACTTACGGAAGATACGGTCCAGTACAAAAGCGATACGCGCCATATAACCGCATGCCTCCAGGAAAGCAAGGAGCAGGAACAAAACAAGCATCTGCGGCACAAATCCCAAAACCGCACCTACGCCGGCTACGATACCGTCATTGATCAATCCCGCAAGCCAGTCTGCAGCTCCCACGGTCTCAAGCCCATTTCCTATAAGTACTGGGATACCGGGTACCCATACCCCGTAATCCGCCGGATCAGGCTCACTGCCGTATTGCTCTATCACTGCAAGCGCGCCCTCGTAATCTGCAAGGGATGCCGTTTCCACTATTACTTCCAGCGTTTCCTCATCAGCCACTTCATAAGGGAAGTCGCCTGTGGGAGCCGCACCGTTTTCTTCCACATAGGCCTTATAACCATCCGCGATCAGGGCTGCTTCGCCGTACGCTTCGGCTGCCTCTTCATAATCTCCCGAACCGATACCAAACAGATGCCATCCGTCACCGAATAATCCGTCATTAGCCCAGTCCGTTGCAGCAGTTCCCACCGTTACCATGGATATATAATATACGAGAAACATGATCACTGCAAAGATTGGAAGACCAAGAAAACGGTTTGTTACAATTCTGTCAATCTTATCGGAATTTGTCATCTTTCCTGCGGATTTTTTCTTCAAACAACCTTTGATGACACTTCCAATATAGAGATAACGCTCATTAGTGATAATGGATTCTGCATCGTCATCCATCTCCTCCTCAACCGCCTTGATGTCTGTTTCAATATGGGAAAGAACGGACTCATCCAAATCTAACCTCTCTAAAACCTTGTCATCCCTCTCAAACAGTTTGACTGCATACCATCTCTGCTGTTCCTCCGGCATATTGTGTACTGCTGCCTCTTCGATATGGGCAAGGGCATGTTCCACGGTCCCCGAAAATGTGTGCATTGGAATTGTCTTTTCATTCTCTGCCGCATTAACTGCCGCTTCCGCCGCTTCCATGATACCATTTCCCTTTATGGCACAAACCTCAACCACCTTACAACCCAACGCTCTTGACAGCTCTGCCGTATTGATCTTGTCACCATTTTTTTCAACCACATCCATCATATTAATGGCGACAACAACAGGAATACCAAGTTCAGTGAGCTGTGTGGTCAGGTACAGATTTCTCTCTAAATTTGTACCATCGATGATGTTCAAAATTGCATCAGGTCGTTCGCCGATCAGATAGTTCCTTGCCACCACTTCCTCCAATGTATAGGGCGAAAGGGAATAAATACCGGGAAGATCAGTGATTATGACACCATCATGCTTCTTTAGTTTTCCTTCCTTCTTTTCTACTGTAACCCCCGGCCAGTTGCCAACGAACTGATTGGATCCGGTCAAGGCATTAAACAGCGTTGTCTTTCCACTGTTCGGGTTACCCGCAAGAGCAATTCGCATACTCATAATTTTCTCTCTCCTTCTTCTATTAGTCATTCCTAACTATTGGTTCAAAAATAAGAGGAATAATTCCCCAGTCATACAAACATCACAAAAGAGCACTGTCTTTTCAAGCATTCTTTACGCGTTTTCAACCTCTATCATTTCCGCATCCGCCTTCCTGATCGAAAGCTCATAACCGCGGACAGTCACCTCAATCGGATCACCCAAAGGCGCTACCTTACGGATCTGTACATCCACACCCTTCGTCAGTCCCATATCCATAATCCGGCGTTTGACCGCCCCCTCGCCGTGGAGCTTCACAACCCGGACGATATCGCCGACCTTTGATTCTTTCAATGTCTTCATTTCTGTTTTCCTCCTCATTTCTTAATGTTTTATTCAGACCATAATTTTTTGTGCCATCTCTTTACTGACTGCGATACGGGAATCTTTCACTTTTACGATGACATTACCACCGATGGCATTCATTACCGTGACCGCCCCTCCCACAACAAAACCCAGGTTCTCTAAATGTGCCTTGACTTCCTGTTTTCCTCCAACTTTCCTGATGATGTTTTCCTCTCCTACCTCTGCCAATGTAAGCGGCATCATGCATTCACCTTCTTTGGGATATGTATTAGTCTTCACTAACCTCATGTGCTAAACAACGGACAGCGCACTTCATGAGCCATCCTTATATCAAGTAAAAGTTAGCATTGGCTAACCATATATTATAATATGATGCTGTATGCTCCTTGTCAATGCAATTTTTATTGCTAACCGCAGTTTCATCATACTAGCCAATGTGTTAGGTAATGCTAACTTGATATTTTGTGCAAAATATCCATAACTATTCAGATTCCATTGAAATCCCTGATACCTTACTGCATATCTGCATCTTATACAATTGACGCTGCTAATCGATTCGCAAACTTTTCTTTTACCACTTATTTATATAAAAAGATAAATTCCGGGGTTCCCTCGTCAGCAAGATTACTTGCTATATACTTAATATCCAAGTTGCCCCATCCGAATATTG
>CAYUKT010000372.1:0-2828 GCA_964445285.1 uncultured Bacteroides sp.
TTAAAGGTGGATATGGGGCCGTCAGGGATGTGATTTGCGCCATGTTTAAAGTGAGCGGTGAGTGGGAGCAGATTATTGAAGAGCTTTATGGGGCTGGGATATAAGAAATAGAAAGGATGGCATGCGCTGATGATATATGCTCCGGTGATGATTATAACGTGTAACAGATACGAGCATTTAAACAGATGTATCGAATCACTGAAAAAGAATAGCTATGCCAAAGATACAGAACTGTATATCAGCGTGGATTATCCTTGGGCGGATCAGTATATAGAGGACTGGAAAAAGGTATGTGAACTGCTTAAAAATCCTATAGAGGGGTTTAAGGAAGTAACCATCTATTATCATGAACAAAATCTGGGGTTTTATCAAAACAAAACATTTCTATATAATAAAGTTTACGAATCTCATGACAGAGTTATCTTTACAGAGGATGATAATGAATTTTCACCCAACTTTATTGAATATATCGACAAGGGATTGATGCTGTATGAAAACGATCCCAATGTATATGCAGTCTGCGGATATGGATATGACTATAAATATAATACGCATGAAAATAACGTACTTGCATTGACTAATTGCTGCGTATGGGGATGTGGATTTTGGCGTAGCAAAGAGAAGGTTCTGAACGAACAGCTGCGTCTGAGTGTGTGGGAGAAGAAGGCGAGAGATTTGTTTGCCATGTGCAGGTTATATAGAAATAGAAAACGATTGTTTTCCAGGATGCTGGGGACGTTATTGACAGAAGATCAGGACGAGATCATTGAAAAAAGGGACATCAGCAGGGCAATCGTGATGTCACTAAATGGGTGGTATACAGTCAATCCGGTGTTGTCGAAAGTCAGGAACTGGGGATGGGACGGCAGTGGACAGAATATCCCAGGTATCAAAGAGAAGCAGGCGGAATACGAAAATCAGGTCATAGATGAGAGCGATCATTTTGAGTATCAATCTATCCGGTTAGTGCCTGATATTAAAAATGATCATCTGCTGGATGCAAACGGAGAGTGGAATATTGAGAGAGCAAGATGGTACAATGATCCCCTGACTTATTTTTTGTATTGGATACTTGGCAAAAAGAATTTCTTTAAATATATACGGGGTAAAAAGTAAAAGCAGAAAGAGAAAACAATGATTATTGTTAGAATAAAGGGCGGACTTGGCAATCAAATGTTTGAGTATGCCATGGCCAGAAAACTGCAGATTGACTTAGGGATAGACAGGATTGGATTTGATCTGACTGTTGTCAATAAAGATCTGCAGCGGAGCCTTAGTCTGCAGCATTTCACATTATTTGAGAATGTTGAAATTATCGAAGAGAAGGGCAAGATTGCTTTATTTCAGGAAGTATTTGCTAAGAAACTCGTTTCCTATTTTATAGCAGGGCGGCAGGAAGGGCTTGCCGGAAGAAGAGAAGATTTCTGGGGAAGACTTTTTGGTTTTTTCGGGATTGTGCAGCGGGATCATAGTTTGATACAGGAAAATTTCTGGCTGCGGTGTCACAGAAATATTTATATGAACGGATGGTTTCAGGATGCAGAAAAGCTATTGCCCATTCGGGACGTATTGCTGGATGAGTTTAACTGGATTCCGACAGAAGTGTCAGGAATAGAGAGCAGTGATATTTATCGGCAGATTGTCTCTACGAATGCAGTGTGTGTCCATATACGCAGAGGAGATTATGTTAATAATTCCATTTATGATGTATGTAAAGATGCCTATTACTATCATGCGATAGAATATATGAAGCAGGTGGTTGATAATCCGGTCTTTTATATATTCTCTGACGATATTGACGCGGTGAAAAGGGCTATGGAATTTTCCTGTCCGGTGGTATATGTCGAGGAAGAACATGAGGATTATGAGGATCTGTTTCTGATGAAACACTGCCGGCACTTTATCATGTCGAACAGCACATACAGCTGGTGGGCACAATTTTTGGGAGAGGCGGAGGATAAGGTGGTAGTTGCCCCGAAGAAATGGTGTCTTATGGAAGAGATGAAGGTAGGCGTATATATGGAGGATTGGGTGCTGACGGATATATCATAAATATGTTGTAAAGTTATGGGTGTATAGATAAAGCGTTAAAAATATAGTATTTTATTATGTTTTATGATAAAATCATATCACTAAAGGAATGTTATTATGGACGAATTTAGAAAGGCTAAAGACGTTATTTATAAATTGGAATATATTCTAAGTGCGAAACAGAAAAGATATGCTGTACTCGTCCTTTTAATGAGCCTTGCGGCAGCGCTTTTAGAAACATTGGGTGTTGCTGTCATTATGCCGGTATTAGATATGATGCTTGACATTCAGGGAATACAAAGCAGGTGGTATATGGTTCCGTTTATCGAGATATTTCATCTGGATACAAATATGAAAGTTATTTGGTTTGTGTGTCTGGGTGTAGTTGGCATTTATTTGGTGAAGACGCTGTATTTCATATTCTATAGCTGGGTATCTGCAAAATATTCCTATATGGTGCAGCGGGAATTATCCGTCAGGGTATTATCAGCTTATATGAGACAGGGATATATGTTTTTTGTACAGAATAATACGTCACGTCTGATTAATGGTATTTCGGGTGATGCGGCCAGTATATATGGCATTTTAAAAACGATTTTTAACATTGTGATGAAAGTGTTGACAATTGTGTGTATCGGCGCTTATATCATGATACAGTCGGTGCAGATGGCAGTTCTTTTAATGCTGTTAGCGGTTCTTTGTCTTGTGGTGATTCAGCTGATATATCGAAAATCTATGAGCAGGAACGGAATCGTTAGAAGAGAACTGATGATTGATATGAACCAGGTTGCCATGGA
>CAYUKT010000373.1:0-2825 GCA_964445285.1 uncultured Bacteroides sp.
CGGCGCAGATCTTATGTACGTTCGGATTTTGATGACTTTGATTTTTGATACCTTGCCCGCAGATTGTCCACTTCCTCCTGGGTGATGAATTTTTCTGTTTTCACCACATAGACTCTGTCATTTTCTGCCTTGCGGAGCCGGACTTTAGCTTTCATATAACCATGCTTATCGCAGTAGGATACACTGTAATAATGCTTTCCATTGGGCGTAAACCAGCGTATCTTTCTGCGCAGGTTCTTATGGCACAGATAACATCTGGTACTCATAACTTTCCGATCTGCCACTGCTGCCGCCTTGTCTTCAAAGCTGCGGGAAATATATTTCGCATAATCGTCAAAAATCACCTGTATCTCGGAATCCTTATCCTTAGGCAGATGAAACACATCAAAAGAATATTTCTTCATCACTTCATATGGGATTTCTGCCAGAATCTTAGCCGTATAATAGGCATCGCTGAAAGCCCTGTGAAAAGGGATATCCTTTTCAATATGAAGAAAATCTATCGCATATTCCAATGTCCTTCTGGACTTCTTGTCCTCAAAGGCAATGCTGAACAACTTCTGAACATCCAGAAACGGAAACGGCCCTTCCGCTATTGGCTCCAGGCCATAATATCTGAGGTTTCTCTGCAATTCCACCAGATCCAAACATCCCCAGGTACAGAAGATATAATCTTTCCCGCACCAGTCCCAGAACTCATCGATCACCTCCGTGAAAAGATGTCCTTGCTCAAGCTGCTCCATCTGCAGATGAATCAACTTTCTGGTGATATGGTGCATCTCATGATACACCTGCGGCTTGACAAGTTCCGAAAACTCATCAATCATTTTTTTATCTTCATTTAATTTGATGGCGCCAATCTCAATGATCTCAAAAGGAAGTACTTTTACGACTTCCTCCTCACCGCTGCTGCTCTGGTTCCATTCCAAATCCAGGATAATATAATTCATAGCTGACTTCCTTAATTTACTACATTGAATGAGATACAAACAGATAATTTGTTTTCATTATCATAGCATATATGTCCCGCATTTTGCAATGTAGTTACAACTCAGCCATAATTACTAAAAACCTTCCCATAGCCTTAGCTGCCAGGTAAGCGCAGTAAACAGATAAACAAAATTAGACAGCAACTTTAAATCCCCTGCTGCAGCAGATCATTCCAGATCTGAATAAACAGCCAATGATTGCCGCCTCATCCAATTCCTTTGGGATACCGCTGATAAACTGACGGATCAGGAAAATATTAAAAATGCCGCCGCAAAAATAGGGAAATATCAGCAGCATGGATTCCACACACAGACTTGGAAAACAACCAGTTTGGTGGTAAAAAGGTAGGCGGACACTGAAACTATTCCACGTTGGTCATCAGGCTGGAACGGAATATCCACCAGATGGGGATCATAACGATTATTACCATCACAATCACCAAGACAAGACAAAAATATCCGCCATTCTCTCATGTCCTTTTTTACTTGCAAAACTCTTCTCCCGGCTCATCAATCATCGCCTTCCTATCTGTCCTCCTCCGCAGTTTTATCGAAGGATGAAAATACACTTTCACTCTTCTTAATCAACAAAAATCCGCAGGAAGAGATGGAGATATATTTACCTGATATCAAGGGAGAACTCCTTTCCTTTGTTACCATAGCAGGACATTCTTTTGATACGGTTAACACTGCAGATTCTCAGCCAGTAGTCCCCAGTGAGGTAACCGGCAGACATCTTGAAGAGATAAAGCTTCCTGCTGCTTCCTGGAATATGATGCAGATTAAACTTCCTGTCCTCGAAATATAATCTGTCATAATTACATTATGCTTTTTATCCAGTTTTCTACATTGGATTTCGCATGTTCTGCCATACTTCCCTGGACAGAAAGGCCCTCTTGAATACTTGCACCCCCGCATGCCTTTTTTAGGTCACTTACACTTTTTCCGAAACCGCTTCCCTCATGTGTCACAAAGGGATATATTTTCTTACCCGACCAATCAAACTGTTCCAAAAATGTAAATACTGCCATTGGCATAGTTCCCCAATAATTGGGAAATCCAAGATATATCTCATCATACTTATCAATACTTTCTAAATGGTTCAAAAGTTCTGGTCTTATATTCTCCTGCAAATCCTTTTTGGCCTGTTCAATACAGGTATTGTAATCGGCTGCATATGGAACTTTCTGTTCAATCTTGAATACATCTGCTTTTGCTGCATCTGCGATCATTCTAGCTATTTTTTCCGTATTGCCAACTTCAATGTAACGCTTAGTGCCACCAAAATAATTTTCATCCGCTCTTGAATAAAATGCTACTAATTTTGCCATATCGTTTTCCTCTTCTTAATCATAATTATCCGGTCTTAATGGACCATAGAAGTAGCTTGCCGTTGCCCCTCCATCACACAAAAAATCTGTTCCGGTAATAAATGCCCCTTTTTCGCTCATAAGAAGTTCCGCTACATTTGCCACTTCATCGGCCGTTCCCGGTCTACCCGCCGGACATTTTGCAAACATATTTTTATAGAACTCCCCACGCACACCGTTAAACTCATCAATTGCAAGCGGTGTAACAATAATTCCCGGCGAAATGGAATTAATTCTTGCGCCTCTTTCTCCCCATTTCACGGCTTCATACATCACCCGCTTTTCGTTACACCGTTTCGCCATCTGATAAGCATGGAGTGTATCTTTTATATTTTCAGGCTGTAAAATTTCAAGTGACAGCAGTTCTTTTACTGGCGTACAGGCAAGTAATTCATCCTCTGCTACCGTCAACTGCGGCATACGATGTCCTGACTGACTGGAAATTGTTACCCCGACTCCACCCTCC
>CAYUKT010000374.1:0-2815 GCA_964445285.1 uncultured Bacteroides sp.
CGCTTCTTTTCCTTACCAAACCCACGCAGTTCCATGGCATTGCTGATGGTCTCAATCCGGTTTAAGCTGGACATCACCAGCGGCAGAAGAATTGCCACAGAATTTTTCAATCTGGTAAAGAACTTGTCTTTGCTGGAAAGGTCAATGCCTCTGGCCTGCTGGGCCTGGCTGATATTCTGGTATTCCCTCTGTACATCCGGTATGTATCGAAGCGCAAGACTCACCGCATATCCGGCCCGGTAACTCACCCCTATCCTCGCCAGGGATGCCGCAAACTCACTGGGATCCGTACAGGCAATAAAGAGAAGCGCCACCGGTACCACACAGATCACCTTCATGGTCATATTCAAGTGATAGAACAATTGCTGTGCCGTGATCGTATAAGGCCCTGCAATCGTCAAAAGTACATTTCTGCTTTCATAGATTTCCACACCATACTCCGGTGCAAAAAGATACACGAACAGGTTGTTGAGTACCAGGAAAACTGCCGCCAGACCCAACACCACACTGATATCCCGTATCTTGACCTTACTGACTTTAAAGATCAGCACACTGATCAATAACATGCCAATCAAAATCCTCGTATCATAAGTAACCATGGAAGCCACGCTCCAGGTGATAAAGAAAATCAGTTTCGTGGTTCCTGTCAGTTCATGTACCAGACTATTTCGTTTAATATAGCTTAAAATAGCAGCCTTTGCCATCTTATCCCCCGCCTTTTCCTCTGTCCTGTTAAGAAAAACCTGCCAAGTATCTTTCTACCTTTTCGGATGCTCTCTCTCATTCTCATATCTGATGAAACGTTCCGTAAAACGCTGTGGATCTTCCACCCCGCACTTCATGCTGAGCGTATACAGACTCGTCTCTTTCAGATTGGCTTTCTTCACCAGTTCCGGATCATTCAGTACATGCGCCGCCGTAGTATCGGCAAGCATCTCTCCCTCACTGAACACAATGGCCCTGGGCGTATACTCCAGCATCAGGTGCATATCATGAGTGATCATGACAATGGTAAAGCCCTGCTGATTTAACTCTTTTAAAAACTCCATGATCTCCGTATAATGGTGATAATCCTGTCCCGCTGTTGGCTCATCCAGAATGATCATCTGCGGACGCTGTACCAGGATCCCGGCGATTGTCACCCTCTTTTTCTGTCCGAAAGAAAGGGCGGATACAGGCCATTTGCGAAAAGGATATAAACCGCATATCTTCAAAGTTTCCTCCACCCGCTCTGTTCTCTCCTGCGCAGTCATATCGCCGGAAAGAAGCGCCATCTCCACCTCATCCCAGATCATGGGCTTGGAGATCATCTGGTTGGGATTCTGCATCACATAACCGATCCGTTTAGCCCGCTCTTTGATCGTGTCAGAAGAAATATCCCTGCCCGACAGATAAATTCTGCCGGAAGTAGGTTTTTCAAAACCACAGATCAACTTGGCCAGCGTGCTTTTACCGGCACCGTTACGCCCCACAATGCTGACCATCTCTCCCTCATTGATCGTAAAGCTGACATCCCGCAGGTTCATGACTTCCGGCGTATATCCGAAACTGAGATGCTCCACTTTCAAAAGTTCTGTTTCTTCCTTCTTATCTTCCCGTTCTTTCGCCGCGCCATGATACCAGTCCTGCACCATCCTGATCTGTTTGTCCGTCAGCCGCAGACTGTCCACATGCTGCGGTTCCAGTTCCTCCGTAATGGGAATCCCCGCATACCGCAGGGCCGTCAGATACAAAGGCTCCCTGATGCCATGCTCTAAAAGAGCGTTTCCGGCAAGAAAAGCCTTTGTGGGCATATCCACCACAATCTTGCCCTCATCCATCAGTACGATCCGATCCACCTTCCTCCACAGCACATCCTCAAGCCGGTGCTCTATGATGATCACTGCCGCCCCGGTACGCTCCTGCACCATATCGATCAGTTCTATAGTCACCCTGCCCGCCGCCGGATCCAGGTTCGCCAACGGTTCATCGAACAAAAGCACCTTCACCTCATCCACCATGACGCCCGCCAGACTGACTCTCTGCTTTTGTCCGCCCGAAAGTTCATGCGGTGCATAGTGCAGATGATGATCAATATCCACCAGTTTCGCCACCTCATTCACAATTCTTTTCATCTCATCCTGGGCAACACAGCTGTTCTCCAGAGCAAAGGCGATATCCTCTCCCACCGTCAGCCCAATGAACTGTCCGTCTGTATCCTGCAGCACCGTGCCCACAGTATGGCTCAGTTCAAAGATACTGCTCTTTTCAGGTTCTTTGCCTCCTACTGTAAGTTTTCCCGTACTTTCTCCCGGATACGCAAAAGGAATCAGGCCGTTGATGCAACTGCCTATGGTACTTTTACCGCTTCCCGAAGCACCCGCGATCAACACCTTTTCCCCGGGATAAATATCCAGATTAATATGATGCAGGGTGGGTTCCGCCTGCGCCGTATATTGAAATCCATAATCTTTAAAAGAAATGATGGGTTCCGCCATGATCATTCTCCTTTAATCATCAACAGTGAATGCCTGTCTTCGCCAGACATCCTGATATTAAAAAGATAAGCAGATTCGGAAAGTCTCCCGAATCTGCTCCTTTTTAGTGCTTAATCTTCTTTCGTTAAAGATCCTTTCTTCACCACAGTCTTGGCATAACCCAGGAGTAACAGAGTACCTACCACACCAGTGGTAATGATATTCGACACGGAAGCCATAAGTCCCTGTGCAAACAGCTTTTCAATAGGTTCCGCATAAATCAGGATATCCAAAACAGGCGCTACCAGTCCCCATGACAGAAGATGGGCAACTGCCTGTGCCACGTTGAAGAAAATAAT
>CAYUKT010000375.1:0-2785 GCA_964445285.1 uncultured Bacteroides sp.
TCTCATACTGAAAGTTCATAGGGCATAACGCCATCAGGAAGCAGGAAATATAGGTACCCTGCCAGTTCTGATAAAATTCCATGTTCTGCCGCCAGGCTGTCTGGACGGATTCCAGATAGGAGCCCGTAGCCACCCATGTGTCGTGCACCTGCCTGCCGTAATCATAATCATCAATACACATGACATTATATTTTCCAAGCAAGAGCAATGGAATCAGAGAAACAATAAGCAAAAGGGCTGCACACACCACCATCTGCCGGGGTGTCACACGTTCCAAGAAAGCTGCAGCTTTCTTGGAAACTATCTTATTGACTTTTTCATGTATTTTATTATTATTCATATAAAACATTTTCCTTTATCATGATTCCCCGCCCCACTGCTATCCTTCCATTTCCTGTATTGCATGCTTTCTCAATACCTTTCAGTGGACCAGTCTCTTTACTCTTCTCTCCACCCCTCTGGCAATCTTGCACACATAGGCTTTCTTATAGATATACCAGGCATGGGCCTGCATCATCTTAAGCTGCGCCCCTTCTGGATGCACATTCAGCTTCCGGTATCTGGCGGAAGTCTGCTTGTAGCGCTGCAATTCCTCCCGGCACTCTTTGGCCGTATACAGCCTGCCCTTCCTGTCCATATAATGGAAGAGGCTGTAAATGTTTTGTTCCGAAGCCCAATAACCATCGGACACATTGTGTCTTGCCCAATATTTCGGGGCAATGGCAAATTTTAAAGTCTCGCTGGTATGCGCCGGCAGACAGGCAAAGGATGAATTGGAGAGCAATAAATAATGGGCGTTCTTTAATGTCACATAATCCTTGCCGATATCAAAATGATGTGCCTCAATGCCCGGCAGCATCTTCTGCGCCGTCTCCACATCGTCCGTGATGATCACAAATTCCATATCCGGGCGGATCTTTTTCATTTCTTCCATCCCATGAAACCAGTATCTGCGGTTGATCAACAGTTCCGGGCTTCCTGTGTACTCCCCGCCCCGCATGTTAATAACGCAGAGATTCTCCCGGCTGTACTCGTAGGAATCATATTCCGGCTTCACCTTAAGCCACTGCTTCACCTGGGGAAGATATTTGATGAAATAGGACTCATCCTGCATATTTCCATATATCAGCGTATTGTCCTCAATCTGATGTATCCTCGAATCCGCCCCGGCCACATAACAGCCGTGCATCAGGTCATGTTTGGAATTGCCAATAAACAGCCGGTCCTCCGCATCATGATACACCTGGAAATTCGTCTTCTCTTCCTCCGTGATCACATGCCCCAGATCCACATCCATGAAGTACATGCCCCGATCGCTGTGTATATTGACCGCGAACCGCTCCTGCCCCGCTGTGCCAAACTCATAACCATTCTCCAGCGCCAAAGCCCTCGCCGTCACATAACAGAACAGCTGATTGCCCAGCCCCTGTCCGTTGATAAACTCTGTTCCTACCATCTGTCTTGGTACTTCCTTTCTCTAAAGTAAATTTGCTTCGCAAGATTAACAAATCGAGCACAGCTCGATTGCGAAAAATTGTTGCTCACAGTGCCGTCTCCGTGATCTTGCCATTTTCTACTTTATAGATAACATCGCACTTGGCAATGGTATTGAGCCTGTGGGCAATGATGACCATGGTCTTCTTCCCGTGGAAGCTGTTGACCGCCTCCATCACAGCCTGCTCCGTGTCCCCATCCAGGGCCGATGTGGCCTCATCAAAGACCAGAATCTCCGGATTATGATAGAGCGCCCTGGCAATCCCCAGCCGCTGTCTCTGCCCGCCGGAGATTCTGACACCTCTGTCACCTATGGTAGTTTCAAGCCCCTCCGGCAGTTCTTCCACGAAAGTTTTGAGCTGTGCCTCTTCCAGCACCTCCCAAATCCTATTATCGTCAATCTTATCCGCATCGATACCGAAAGCGATATTGTCCCTGATAGACTCATCAATCAAGTAAATAGACTGCGGAATATAGCCGATCCTGCTAAGCCAGGAAGCATAGTTCTCAAAAATGTTGTGGCCGTCACAGGTAATGCACCCCTCCTGTACATGCAAAAGTCCCAGCAGAATATCCACGATCGTAGACTTGCCTGCACCGGAAGGTCCCATAATTCCCACCGACTGCCCCTTCTTCACTTCCATATGGGCATCTGTAAAAATCGGCTTATCCGTGTTCGGATACGTAAAGCTGATGTGATCGAGCACGATCTTATCCGTTAACTCTAAGGGTTGCTTTTCCTCATCTTCCCTGCCTGCCAATCCTGTCACGCTGCCATTCACATCCTGTTTCATGTTTTCTGTCAGATTTTCATACAGATAATCCAGACAGGGCTGGGTATAGGCAATCTCCGAGAGGTAGGTATTGATGCGGTTGGTAGCCGGCATCACCCTGACAGCCGCCACTGCAAAAGCCATCAACTGCTGGAACAGCGCGGAAATATCGCCGCCCCGCGTCATATAGATCATGATAAACGATAACACTGCCACGATGAAGACCGTCTCGATCAAAAGCCTCGGCGTGTTGTTCATAACCGCATAATTTCTCGCCACATTCGCGCCGATCGCACCGCTCTCATAGTAGTTGCGCACAAAAAATTCTTCCCGGTGCAGTACCTTCACGTCCTTCAGGCCGTAGATGGACTGAATCCTCCATTTGGCAATTCTGGACTGAATGGCCTGGTTCTTACGTCCGATCGCATTTAACCGGGGTTTTAACACCTTGGTAATGATCAATGTCATTCCCAAAAAGACCACGCCGCAAAATACCGTCATCGCCGGACTCGCCACCA
>CAYUKT010000376.1:0-2776 GCA_964445285.1 uncultured Bacteroides sp.
CGTCCCTTTGGCGACATGATCTCTTATTTTGATGCCCAAAAACACCAAAAAACAGGGAAAAAGACTCATTTCTTGTCTGTCTGTATCGGAATTGTCATTACGATACCCCTATTATTTTTGATGATACTGCTGCTCTCCAGCGCCGATATCGTCTTTGCAAAGATGTTTGAAAAATTCTTTGAAGCCATTAATATATGGGAGATTATGTGTGTATTAATCCTCATGACTTTTGTCTTTTTCAGTTCCTATGCGGTTTATGCGGCACTTGGAAAGAAAAATATCAAAGAAGAAGTGACTGATAAGAAGATTTTCGATCCCGTCATCGCCATTGTTGTGACAGCAGCGCTCTCGATACTCTATCTAATGTTCAGCGTGATACAGATCGTCTATCTTTTTATTGGCAATATGCAGCTTCCGGATGGCCATACTTATGCAAGCTATGCAAGAGAGGGATTTTTCCAGCTGCTCGCCGTATGTATATTAAACCTGCTGCTGGTATTGATCTGCTTATATTTGTTCCGGGATCATACGGCATTAAAAGTCATTCTTACTATCATCAGCGGATGCACCTACATCATGATCCTCTCAAGCGCCCTGCGGATGATCATGTATATTGACAGATATAACCTGACTTTTAGGAGAATACAAGTATTATGGACACTGGCTGTTATATTTCTTTTGATGACCGGCGTTACGATATTTATTTATTATAAAAAATTTCCGCTCTTCGCCTACGGCATGGCTGTGGTAACGGTATTTTATATCGCATTATCCTTCTCCCATCCGGATTATTGGATTGCACGATATAATCTGACTCATGAAGAATACACGGAAAGCGGAAGAAAATACCTGGTCAATCTCTCGACTGATGCGGCGCCGGCTATCCTAGACCCTGATATCAACCCTGATATTAAATCTATCAAAGACATGAGAAAATACAATTTACTCAGCGATACTTTTGATTATACGGAATACAAGGAAAACTACATCCTGTTTTGGACGAATGATTATTACGACAAGATAAAATACATTTCCAAAGGCATGCATTTGAGAAACTTTAACTTTTCGATCTGTAAAGCCAAAAGTTATTTGATCGATTAATTGCGCAGGACTTTGGTATCGTCCCGCCTCAACTCCTTGATCACGCTTATACCTAGCGGTATGGACACTGTCAGTGCAAAGATATCCGATACTGCCTGACAGATCTCCACACCGGTAAGTCCCAGGAAATACGGCAGGATTGCAATGAGCGGCAGAAAAAAGATACCCTGTCTTGCAGAGGCCACAATGGAAGCTTTCAAACCTTTTCCGATAGACTGCAGCATCATATTACACATGACAATCCAGGAACTCAACGGCAGCGCTGCAACAGAATATCTGAGAGCTGCCGTTCCCACTCGGATAACATCCATATCATCTTTTCTAAAAATTGTCACCAGCTGAGGCGCAAAGATAAAAACAATAACAGCAACGCCGGTAAGGCAGCAGAAAGCTATTCTGATACAGAAAAAGAAGGCATCCAACACTCTCTTATATTTTTTTGCACCATAATTAAACCCACATACCGGCTGGAATCCCTGCCCAAAACCGATTAATGCAGAGTTCACAAACATCATGATGCGGGATACAATAGACATTCCCGCAATCGCCGCATCACCATATACACCTGCCGCATGATTTAGACAGATAGTAGCCACACTGGCTAATCCCTGCCGAAACAGTGAAGGAATACCGCCTCGTATCACCTCTTTATAAAAATGCAGACTGGGTCTAAAATTACGGAAACTAATCTGAATATTCCCGCCCCGCCTGATCATAAAAAGTAATAAAATAAAGCTAAAATACTGACTGATCGTTGTAGCCAAAGCCGCTCCCGCAATTCCCATTTCAAAACCGAAAATAAGAACCGGATCCAAAATAATGTTGATGACTGCCCCTGATACGATACCGATCATTGCATAAAAAGCGCTCCCCTGAAACCGCATCTGATTATTGACCACCAATGATGCCGTCATCGCCGGCGCTCCAAGAAGAATGATTCTCAGATATGCTACCGTATAAGGTTGAATTGTTTTCGTTGAACCCAAAGCATAAGAAAGAGGTTCAATAAAAAGCAGACAACTCACCATAATGATCACACCTGCTAAAAAAGATGTAAAAAAACCTACGGCAGACATCTTCTGCGCTTCCTCAATATCACCCGCCCCTAACTTTCTTGAAATATAATTTCCGGATCCATGACCAAATAAAAATCCCACAGCCTGAATAATCGCCATCAGCGAAAAAACTACCCCCACAGCCGCTGTGGACTGCGTATTGAGTTTTCCCACAAAAAAAGTATCAACCATATTATAAAAGGAGGTTACCAGCATACTTAAGATGGTGGGCACAGCCAATTTACACACCAATCTCTTTACCGGTTCTTCCAACATATAATTCCTTTTCTCTTCAGCACTCTTAAATTCCATGGAATTTCCTTACCTTTCCTTAAGTTAATCAAACCTGCTATCCGACATAATGATCATTTATTTATTTTAGTGCTTTCAATTTTTATTTACAAGCTGTGTTTCTCAAAGTTTTTCTTATTATATTTATTATATTTTTATCATGAAATGAATATGTAACTTGCATTCTTCACCTAATTAAAATAAATAGTTAAATGCCTGCAGTCAGACACTTGTCTCGTTACTTATGGGAATAAAATAACAAACTCTTCATATACTATTGACATTCATTATCAAAATAAAAACAGTTTGTTCAAATAACGATAAAACAA
>CAYUKT010000377.1:0-2773 GCA_964445285.1 uncultured Bacteroides sp.
TCTCGGATCGTCATCATAGACACCGTCCACCGCCTTGGCCAAAAGAATCACATCTGCATCCACCTCAACGGCACGAAGCACCACTCCTGTATCCGTGGAAAAATAAGGATGTCCTGTACCGCCGGCAAAAAATACTACCATATTTTTACCGAAGTATTTATTCGCCCTGTCCTTAGAAAAAAGTTTCGTGAAGGATCCGCACTCAAAAGGTGTCAGAATCGCTGTCATCATACCCACCGAGCGAAAAATCTCCGAGACATAAATACAATTCATGACTGTGGCAAGCATCCCGATCTGGTCCGCCTTCGTACGGTCAATATTCTCACTGGAACGCCCCCGCCAGAAATTGCCGCCGCCGATCACAATCCCGACCTGAATACCGTCATCAACAAGCTGCTTCACCTGCATGGCCACATCACGTACTGTCTCTTCATCAAAACCGGTTTTCTTTTCGCCCGCAAGGGCTTCCCCGCTCAGCTTTAAGAGTATCCGCTTCATATTAGTACCCATACCCTTTCCGGAATCCGCTGACTCTCTGCCTGCTTCTACTTATTTTTTCTTCTTGAATTCCTCGAAGAAAGATGTCGGATTTACATCAGCATAACACTGCGAGCACATACCTTCGATCACCGCACCATTGTTAATCTGCACAGATTTGGATTTGATATTGCCCATCACGATGGCTGTGGTATCTAAGATGACCGGTCCCTGCACATCAATATCACCTTTGACGGCACCGGCAATCACTGCGCTGGTGGCTGTAATATTACCGATCACAACGGAACTCTGTCCAATCTTGACACTTCCCTGGCTGTTTACTTCACCGGTAATCTTTGCACCTTCTGCAAAAATCTCAGCTGCCCTGGAATTACCCTGAATGGTACCTGTGATATTCAGTTTACCCAAGATATCGAGGTTACCATTAACCGTACCGATCAGTTCCATGGAACCTTCCGACATGATATCACCTGTTATCGTCATACCCTCTGTTACTACTGCTGTTTCGTCTACCGCTACGCGATTTGTCTGCACTTCCATCTTCTTCTTTTCTCCTCCGCTATTCTGGATTGTCTGATTATCTTCTTCCGGCATAACCTCTGCCTCAGGCAGCACTGCCGTTTCCTCTTCCGTAATGATTTCCTCTGGTAACTCTTCTGCGACTGCTGGCTCCGGCACTGCCTCCATCATCTCCTCTAAGACAGGTTCTGGCTCCGGTTCTGCTACCATTACAGGTACCTCTGCCGGCTCTGCTACCGGTTCCGGCTCCACTACTGGCTCCGGTTCTGCTATAGCTTCCTGCACCGGCTCCGCCTCTTCCAATTTATCCAGCATACTGCTTAAGTCCACAGATTCCAGGGTATCTCCCGCCATAAGCGTCTCATCCTGTACCACATTTTCAGCGGATGATATATCTGCCGTACCATCCTGTGCCGCCAGCGCTGCTTCCAGCTCCTCTTCCGGCATCAACTCATTCACGGCCTGAGATAAGTCATCCTTCAAATCTGAGAAAAAACCCATTCTCTACTCCTCCATTCTTTAGTCATTGCTTATATGATGAATCGGCTCCGTATCGTCAGTGATCGGGACAATCTTCGCATTCTCCATTGCCTGGATCTGCTCGATCAACCCTGGTAACGCTTCCACTGTCGAATCCTTCTCCGCCGCATCATGCAGCAGTATAATTGCCTCGTCAAACTCCCCGAGTTTACGCGTACAGTTCCTGATAATATCTCCCGAACTGATATAATCACTGGTCGCATCTCCCGAGACAATATTCCAGTCAAAATAAGTCATGTCCTGCTCATCCAGATACTCGATCAGTTCATGCATGTCCACTTTACTGACCGAATTGCTGCTCCCACCCGGAAATCTGCAATACCGGCACCACACACCTGTCGTATCATAGAGAAATTCCTGCAGTTTTGTCAAGTCTTCCACATAGCTTTCCTTGGATCGATAAATCTCCTGATACTTGTGACTGTAAGAGTGCATTGCAAGCGTATGCCCTTCCTCTACAATGCGATTATATAACGGTTGATATATTTCATCCTCTTTCCCCACTACAAAGAAAGTCGCCTTCACATCATACCTGGCCAGAATATCCAAAATCCTGCCTGTATTGCTGCTAGGGCCATCGTCAAAAGTCAGGTACACCTTTCTGATTCCCTCTTCTTCCCCGGTATCCTCCTGCGTATCAATTCCTGTGCGCCTGGATTCATCTACCCCGGAAGATGTATACGCTTCCGTACTTCCTGTCGTCTGTGCCCCCGCTGTATCAACAGGCTCACTGACAACAGCCATCGCCTCCACCTGGGCCTGTAACTTATGCAATTCTTTCTTCACATAATGTAATCTGATTCCAAGAATCATGCAAAGACAAAACAGAATCAGTATCGTGGAAAGCGGAACGATGACGAGCAGCCTTTTCATCAACTGGAAACGCTTAAGTCGCGCCTCCTGTTCAGCATCGATTTCTGCCATCTCCATCGACTCCTTATTCCATATTCTCTTATACTATATCACATCTGACGAATTACGAAAAGAAATTTTGCAAAAAAAGAAAAAGAAAATTGCACCATTTTTCATCCTGACACAATTTTTTCGATCACCAAAACCTCCTCCAATTCCATGGCAATTTCCGGAATTGTCTTTCCCTTGGAAAGTTTCTTCTGCACCTGTTCCCGCAATTTTACTTCACGGCCCGTTTCTAAGGAGTCTGACAGATAGAGCATCCGGCTGTCCGTATCCATACCGCTTCCATTAAAAAATACGA
>CAYUKT010000378.1:0-2769 GCA_964445285.1 uncultured Bacteroides sp.
ACGAATGAAGATATATGATTCCGGATATCATTTGGCAAAATTAATCTGCCTGCTAATGGTGGCAGGCATATTGTGTCTTAGTCAGAAGGCTACAGCCTATGCGGTAAATGACACTCCTTATCGGGATTCTAATCTTACCGGTACCAGTTCGGAGCGGACGAATATTGATCCGCCGGGAGACTCGGATAATGCTGATGATCTGGCAGAACTGAATATAGCCAATACGGTGACGGTTACATACAACAATGGTAATGGCAGTGTGAATGGCGCTTTGCGTATTCTTGTGATCCTTACCCTGATTGCTATTGCACCGTCACTGATTATTATGTTAACCTCGTTTACCAGGGTGATCATTGTCCTGCATTTTACGAGGCAGGCGCTCAATACGCAGACTGCACCGCCCAATACGGTGTTGATCGGCATTGCGCTCTTTTTGACGTTTTTCATCATGCAGCCTACACTGGCTCAGATTTATACGGAGGCGGTGGTGCCTTATGAGGCGGGCGAACTGGAAACGGAGGAGGCCATCACGGCGGCAGTGGAGCCGATCAGACAGTTCATGTACGGTCAGACGCTGAAGAAAGATGTGGCCTTTTTTATGGATGTTAGCCGTACTGAGTGGGACGGGGAACTGGCGAGTATTCCTATGAGCGTGTTGGTGCCGAGTTTTATCATCAATGAACTTCGCACGGCGTTTATCATAGGGTTTCTGATATATATTCCGTTTATCGTGATCGATATGGTCGTGGCATCCACCCTGATGGCGATGGGTATGATGATGCTGCCGCCGACTACGATCTCCATGCCGTTTAAGATCCTTCTGTTCGTGCTGGCTGATGGATGGTATCTGGTGATCAAAGGTGTAGTGGAAAGTTTTTATTATTGACCGGTCGGTAGAAGAAAGGATGTGCGTACATGACGATAAATGATGTCACTGCTATCGCGGAGGATGCGCTTTTTACTATCATCAAATGTGCGGCGCCGCTGCTGTTAGTGTCTCTGGTGGTGGGACTTGTCGTGAGTATTTTCCAGACGGTTACCTCCATCCAGGAGCAGACGCTTACTTTTGTGCCCAAGATTCTCGCAATCTTTTTGGGGCTTATTGTGATGGGACACTGGATCATGAATAATATGGTGGAATATATGACCCGCCTGTGGACAGACTTTAATGCTTACATCAGATAGAAGTGGGACCGCATGATAAATTATACTTTTACTTATGCAGATTTAGAATATTTTCTGCTGATTCTGGTGCGGATCACGAGTTTTGTGTATATTGCACCATTTTTTGGCATGTCCAATGTGCCCAGGCGGGTGAAGATAGGCTTCAGCATTTTCCTGGCATATCTGATCTTTCATGCGGTGGACCGGGGGGATGTGGTTTATGATACTTTGCTTGGTTATGCAGTGATCGTCATGAAAGAGGTGCTGACGGGGTTTCTGATCGGCTGGGGAGCACAGATCTGTACAACAGTGACATCCTTCGCGGGAAGTATTGCGGATATGGAGGTTGGGCTTTCGATGGTGTCATTGATGGATCCGACTACCAGGGAGCAGGCGACCTTTACAGGTGTGTTTTACCAGTATTTGTTTACGTTGTTTTTAATCATTACAGGCATGTACCAGTATCTTTTGCAGGCACTGGTGGATACCTTTACATTAATACCGATAAATGGTGCGGTCTTTAAGACGGAAGCACTGCTTGATTCCGTGATCATGTTTCTGGGGGATTATATCACCATAGGATTTCGGATCATCCTTCCGATCTTCTGTACCATGCTCCTCTTAAACTGTGTACTGGGTGTTCTGGCCAAGGTGTCTCCGCAGTTAAATATGTTTGCGGTGGGTATGCAGTTAAAAGTACTGGTGGGGCTTGGCATCCTTTTTCTGACCATCAGGATGATGCCCCTGGCGGCGGATTATGTGTTTACGCAGATGAAGAGAATGATCGTATCTTTTGTGGAAGGCATGATCTGAGAGCGCCTTCCGGACAGGAAAGGACAGGTCGGTCGAATTGGAATTACTCCTGACATATGATCTCCAATTCTTCGCTAAGGACGGTCCAGGCGGGGAAAAAACGGAAGAACCCACATCCAAGAAGCTTTCGGATGCCCGCAGTGAGGGGCAGGTTGCGAAGAGCAAAGAGGTGACCAGCGCCTTTGAGATGCTGTTTGCCTTTATTATGATCAAGTTCTGGCTGGAACGGTTGGGAACTTATTTCGTGGGAAATATTTATGATATTTATTCCCAGATACCGTCCTATGTCAAGATGTATGACGGGTATGTGCAGGATCAGACTTTTAATTATCTGTTTATTCAGTCCATGAGCAGGATCCTGATGTGTATCGCGCCGTTTTTGATCGTGGGATTTGTGGTGGCGATGGTTACGAACATCTTACAGGTAAAGTGGAAGATAACGACCAAGCCATTGAGACCGAAATTTAGTAAGATCAACCCGGTCAGCGGGTTTAAGAGGATATTTTCGCCCAATTCCCTGATGGAATTGCTGAAATCCGTCCTAAAACTCACACTGATCGGTTATGTGGTATATTCCTATCTCAAGAAAAACATGCCGCCGCTCTATCAGTTTTATTCCCTTTCTTTAAACCAGGGGATTATGCAGGTGGGCGTGCTGGTGATCGATCTGGGAATCCGGATTGCCTTATTTTATATGCTCATCGCGGCTTTGGACTTTGCTTATCAGAAGATCAAGTTCAAGAAAGATATGAAGATGACCAAGCAGGAAGTGAAGGACGAATATAAGAACCA
>CAYUKT010000379.1:0-2741 GCA_964445285.1 uncultured Bacteroides sp.
GTGGTGTCAGAGATCCATGATCCGGTGACCACTACAGATGAGTTGATTCCTTCCGGGGAGACTTCTTCCTATCGTTCCAATCCGTTGGGGCTTGCGGAGTTTACCCTGTCCAGAAAGGATCCTGAGTACGTGGGCCGGGCCAAAGATATTCAGCGGGCGGAGAAAGCCAGGATGGCGGGTGAGCATCCTTGTCAGGCGCATCCCGATGTAAAGTCGGTGATGAATGTGATAAAGAAGACTTTTGAGGATGCATCCCATGAAAATACAGGATTTGGCTCCACCATTTTCGCAGTGAAGCCGGGCGATGGTTCCGCCAGGGAGCAGGCGGCAAGCTGCCAGAAGGTGCTGGGCGGCTGGGCTAATATTGCCAACGAGTATGCTACCAAGCGGTATCGTTCCAATCTGATCAACTGGGGTATGCTGCCGTTCTTGATCGAGGCGGGTGAACTGCCTTTCCAGAATCTGGATTATTTATTCTTCCCGGGCATCCGTAAGGCCGTGGAGGAGAAGGCGGAGACCATTGAGGCCTATAAGGTATCTGTGGAGGATGACGAACTGGTGCCGTTTACCCTGAGACTGGGTGAGCTGACGGACGAGGAGAGGCAGATCATCTTAAAGGGTTGTTTGATCAATTATAACAGAGTGTAAAGATTTGGCAGGAAGGTTCCGATATATAAGGTACAGGGAAGGGTGCTCTTGGCCAGGGTAATCTTTTCTGAATCTGAATGATGTTGAGACCATGGACGGTATTTTGAGGGAAAAGGAATTTCCGTAAAAGTGCCGTCCTTTCTATTGCCATGTATCAGGGAAGGTACAGTCGGGTGACACAGACGGGCGTAGGAGCGGGCTCATACAAAAGGAGGGAATATTGAAGATTGATTCCAGTACCATAGGAATGCAATCCACCAGAACCTATCAGTCGGTGACGAAGAGAAGCCGGGTAGGGGTACGCGGCACATATGCGGGCGGTGGAATCAACGCTTTTTTTGATGATCAACTGGGTACCGGACAAAATGCGACAGGAGAAGGAAAGCAGGCAGCGAATCTGGAAGACCTCTCGATGCATATGCAAAATGTATCAGGTGGACGGCAGGTGAGTCAGAGAGATGAGGCACTGGAGGCAGTCCGCAGCATTAAGCAGCAGTGCGTGGAGTTTTTGATGGAGCTTCTCTTCCGTTTCCACGGGGAGAGGTATTCATTGGACAGCAGTGCATGGGGCGGAGGTTCTACTTCATATATTGTAAACGGCTATCAGTCCCGTTACTATCATATGGAGGAAGAGAATACCACCTTTTCCACGGTGGGTACGGTAAAGACTGCGGATGGAAGGGAGTTATCCTTTAATCTGGAATTGGGCATGAGCCGAAGATTTGAACAGTATTATGAGGAGAATTACGTGACATCCGTAAAGACCTTCCACGATCCGCTGGTGATCAATCTGGATACCAATGTCGCGCAGGTTTCCGACCAGAAGTTTTTCTTTGATCTGGACTGCGATGGAGAAGAGGAAGAACTCTCCAGTCTGCAGGCGGGCAGTGGTTTTCTGGCGCTTGACCTAAACGGTGACGGGGTCATCAATGATGGCAGTGAATTGTTTGGCAGTAAGTCGGGCAATGGCTTTGCAGATTTGGCCAAACATGATGTGGACGGCAATGGATGGATTGATGAGAACGATCCTATCTGGGAGAAATTGCTCATCTGGACAAAGGATGAGGACGGTAAGGATAAACTGTATCACCTTTCAGATCTGGGTGTGGGGGCTATCGGACTTGGGAATGTCGACACACAGTTTGCCCTGAACTCACAAAAGGATAATGAGACCAATGCCATGATCCGTAAGACAGGTATCTTTTTATATGAGAATGGCACGGTGTCAACAGTCCAGCACCTGGACTTGGCGAGATAAGTTTACGGCAAAACAATGTCTGTGCAAAGATAAAAACGCAAAGGTATCAGCTTGCGGTATAAAGAAGGAGACATCTACATAGTAATAGTACATGTGGGGTGTCTCATGAAAATGAATAGAATCGTCTTAAATAAAACAAACAAAAGAGAGGCAGGAAACTTTCTTTTGTTTGTTTTTTTGCTGCCTTATGTGTGTGCCTGCCTGTGGGGACATGTGGGGGAAGAAACTGGACAGATCATTTCTGACCAAAAAGAGAAAGAGCAGGCGGATTATCAGGTGGCGGTCGTCATGGACTGGGGCATCTGGGAACTGCCCATGGAAGAATATCTGGTCTATCGTTTGGCGCTTGTGATGCCGGAAGGGTATGCGGCGGAGGCTATGAAGGCCCAGGCCGTGCTGCTCCGTACGGAACTGATGTCTTCTTACCGGGAAGCGGAGAGCAGGATGCTGCAGATAGAAGAGAGCGGTCTTGCCGGGTTTTATGGGAAGAAACAGAAAGAGGACATCCTGTCAGAGTGCAGGAAGGCCGTGGAGGAGACGAAAGGATTTTATCTGGTTTATCGGGGAGAACCCATTCAGGCGTCATATTTTAAGATCAGTAATGGACATACGAGGGATGCTGGTGAAGTGTGGCAGACGGACAAATGTCCTTATCTTGCAGGGGTGCCTTGTGAACTGGATAAGACATCCACGGAGTACAGCAGTGTGGTCACAGTGGAAAAAGGACGTTACATAGAAAAACTCAGAGCATTTGCGGGTGAACTATACAGCGAGGATACCCTGTGGCAGGGCGGAGTATTTACCTTTGACAGCGCAGGATATCTGACGCAGGTAT
>CAYUKT010000380.1:0-2716 GCA_964445285.1 uncultured Bacteroides sp.
CCCTGCCTGCCAACACCAAACACAGCCTCATAAATACCGCCAAACACAACTGCCGGCGTCAGATACACATAGACACATCCATAACGGATCAATGGGGAGGTACAGATCCAAAATCCAAAGGACGCCGCCACCGCAGCCTGCACTAACAGTACATCCGCCCTTTTGCGCCACCATCCGAATGCCATGCCTGCTGCATATACCAGCAGCGCCAAAACCGACACACCCGCCAAAAGAACAAACGCCTTATCGCTCCCGCCGAGGGACCGAAACCAGCCCGGCAGCCATTCCTTCATAGGGATATCATACCGCGCCACATCCGTGTAACCACGTCCCCACACCTGAATCTCCCTGGCATCGTAATCCGCAATTCCTTTTGGTATCTTCCAACGGACTGCAAAAAGGTCTATCTGCGTGAAAGGATAGACCAGCCAGCCGGAAATCATCACATTGCGGATAAAATACGGCAGGGCCGTTACAATCCCCAGACAAAGATAAACTAGGATTTGGCGCCATTTCTTATCATGTATTAAAAAATATGCCGGCCAGATGGTGAGTAATAAAATCAGCGCCGCCGAAAGCTTCACTGTCATCAAAAACACACCCAACACACATAAAAGAGCATAGGGCAGAATCTCCCTTTCCCCCTGATCCAGCAAATCCAGCCAGCGGATGACAATATAAAAGGCAATCAGCACCATGAAGTAATCCGAGGCCGGCGAAGTCATCTCATCAAAAATATTGACCAGATAATAAATGCACATAACTCTTGCAAAATCACTAACGCACAACCTGCCGCCGCGCAAGTGATCTATCACTTCCAGACATATCTTTGCCAGGATAAAGGCCAGAAAACCGGCGCAGCAGTGATATGACCTGCCGCCCCAAAAGGCCATGCTGTATAAAGCTGACAGGGCGAAAGCGGAACTGTTATAGGCCAGTCTGCAATGCAGATTGCCCAGCCCTTTTACCACGCCGTATTCCTCTATCCAACGGATGCTCTGCGCATGGTATAGACTCGTATCGTAATGGATCATGCCGCAGGAAGTGCCGTAAGCAAACAACAGGAATAAAACCAGCATCGGAACGATTCTCAGGCACACACACTTCAAGTTTTTCTTTGCCCGACTATCTTTATCAGAATCTTTCTTCCCGAGACCACCCTTTCTCTGATACTCTGTCCCCATGACATCTGCCCTGACCAAAAACAGCCCCCGGATCACCTGTGCAAGCCCGGCTCGTTCAAACCACCCTATCAAGAGACAGGCTGCACATAGTATCACATTGGCTGCAAGCCCCACTTTTGCAAACAGGCTGAAAAATTGGGCGTAGACCGTGACACATACAATCCCGCACATCAAATACGCGTCCGTATACCGCATCCGCACTACACCTGCCGCATCCGCACTGCACCTGCCCACACTGCTCTGTAGATCCTTCCGTTCACCGGCATGATAAGGAATGTGCCGCGTGATCACACGCAGCACACCAAATCCAATCGTAAACGTTGTAATGAACATATAGAGCCATATCAATATCACTGAAATCATAGATATCCCGGCTTTCTCCTACTTACTCTTTTTTCCGCTGTTTTTCTTCTTATAGTCGGCACAGCTGATGCCCGCGATTTCCCGCAGATCAGCATCCATCATCATAGACACCAGACCCTTGAAATCCACATCCCGCTTCCAACCAAGCTCTCTCTCGGCTTTCTCGCAGTTGCCCCACAAAAACTCCACTTCCGCCGGCCGATAAAACTCAGGATTCACATCCACAAGCAGTCTGCCGGTCTCAGCGTCATAGCCTTTCTCATGGACACCGCTTCCTTCCCAGCGAATCTGGATTCCCAGTTCTCCGAAAGCCGCCTCCACAAACTCCCTGACCGTATGAGTCTCATTGGTTGCCAGTACATAATCATCCGCTTTATCCTGCTGTAGCATAAGCCACATACCCTTAATATAATCCCCTGCAAATCCCCAATCGCGTTTGGCGTTCATATTGCCGAGAGACAGTTTCTCCTGCTTGCCGGCAATAATATTTGCAATGGCCAGCGTAATTTTTCTGGTGACAAAATTCTCACCCCGTCTCGGAGATTCATGATTAAACAGGATTCCATTGCAGGCATACATGTTATAGGACTCCCGGTAATTCACCGTAATCCAGTAAGAATATAATTTAGCCGCGCCATACGGGCTCTTCGGATAAAAAGGCGTCTTCTCACTCTGGGGCGCCGTCTCCGGAATACCGCCGAACAACTCCGATGTAGAAGCCTGATAAAATCTGCACGTTCCGCCGTTTACACGAATTGCCTCCAAAAGTTTCAAGGTACTCACGCCAGTTGCCTCTGCCGTATACTCCGGCACCTCAAAAGACACACCTACATGAGACTGGGCTGCCAGATTATATACTTCCGTGGGACGGATCTCCGCAATCAGCCGCATCAGATTACTGGAATCTGTCGTATCTGCATAATGCAGGAAAAATTTAACCTTATGATAATCGGAATTGATCAGATGATCGATTCTGGCTGTGTTTTTGATACTATGTCTACGGATCAGTCCATGAACCTCATATCCTTTCTCCAATAAAAACTCCGCCAGATAAGAGCCGTCCTGCCCTGTAATTCCTGTGATCAATGCTGTTTTATTCATATAATTTATCCTTTCCTTCTCGCTCGCGGGCTTCGCCCTATACAGCCTCACAGGCAAATATTACGGCG
>CAYUKT010000381.1:0-319 GCA_964445285.1 uncultured Bacteroides sp.
ATGATATTGCAAAACTTTAAGGAAAATAAAAAATCGAGCGATGCTCGATTTTTTTTATGCAGTCAGATAAAGACGCATGGTCTTTAAGGCATTTTTTTCCAGTCTCGATACCTGAGCCTGGGAAATACCGATTTTCTCCGCAACTTCCATCTGCGTTTTTCCCTCAAAGAACCGCAGTGAGATGATCTCGTACTCACGCTCAGAAAGCTTTTTCATGGCTTCGCTCAGGGAGATGTGTTCCACCCAGACTTCCTCCCTGTTTTTCTTATCGCTGATCTGATCCATCACATACAGGGTGTCGCCGCCGTCCGTGTAGACC
>CAYUKT010000381.1:329-589 GCA_964445285.1 uncultured Bacteroides sp.
TATCTTCTTTGGGAATGCCTATCTCGGCGGCAATTTCCGTGACGGTGGGTTCTTTGGAGTTGGCGCGCGTCAGGTGTTCCCTGGCATAAATGGCCTTGTAGGCGGTGTCCTTGAGGGAGCGGGATACTCGAATGCTGTTGGCATCCCGTAGGTATCGCCTGATCTCTCCAACGATCATCGGAACAGCATAGGTGGAAAATTTTACATTCAGGGAACTGTCGAAGTTGTCGATGGCTTTGATCAGACCGATGCAGCCAATC
>CAYUKT010000381.1:599-2713 GCA_964445285.1 uncultured Bacteroides sp.
GTCCCGCAGGGAGCGGGACACACGCACCGCGCTGTTGTCCCGCAAAAACCGCCTGACCTCGCCGATGATCATGGGTACGCCATAGGTACTGAAGCGGACGCCCTGCTCCACATCGAAGTTGTCGATGGCTTTAATCAGACCGATACAGCCAATCTGGAAGAGGTCGTCCACGTTTTCGTTACTGGAATGGAATCTTTTAATGACGCTTAGGACGAGTCGTAAATTGCCGTTGATGTATTCGCGGCGGGCGGATAGATCACCTTCTTCAATCCGTTTAAAAAGCTCTTCTTTCTCAGTATTTTTCAGAAGCGGCAGTTTGGAAGTATTTACACCGCAGATTTCTACTTTACCTTGTATCATACGCTTGCCCAGCCTTTCGTATTTTGAGTTTTTGAGTGTGGATAGTCTTTCTAACAAGCATGTGCGATTGGCCGGGAATTATTCATGAAATCTTAAGGAAAAAATTGGGGATATGGTTTTACAAATAGGGATTTTTTTGGTAAAGTTATAAAGACAAAACAATCGTCATGTTTATTGTGGAGGAGAGGGAATATGGTATGTACAGAATGTGGCGCCCATATATCGGAGGCGGATCAGTTTTGTCCTAAGTGCGGCGCCAGAGCGATAAGGAAGAGGCGTTGCCCGGAGTGCGGGGCGCTGCTTCAGGAAAATGATAAATTCTGCCCCAAGTGCGGCAGGGTGATGGGAGAAAAAAAGCAAAAAAGGCCTGTTTCTCAGGATACCATGGATCTTCCCATGGAATCTATAGAGAGGAATATTCTTTCGGAGACAGAGGCAGAGCTTAAGAAAGACCGCAGGTCACAGGGAGAGCCCCGTAGAAGTGCATCTTCCGGAGCAGCTCCCAGAAGAACTACCGCTGCAGTTCATGGGGAGCGGGACGGTGCTTCCAGGGGCAGTGCAGAAAGGAGCGGCAGTTCCAGGGGCAGTGCAGAAAGGAGCGGCAGTTCCAGGGAGAGTGCAGAAAGAAGCGGCAGTTCCAGGGATAATGCAGAAAGAAGCGTAAGCTCCAGAAGTAGTGGTGAAAGAATCCGTATGTCCCAGGAGGAGCCGGTCAGAAGGAAAAGCGCCCAGCCGCCGGCAACGAAGAGAAAGCCTCAGCCGGCGCCGCCGCCGAAGAAAAAGAAGCCGGTTTACCGGGAGGAAATCGAGGAAGATGAAGATTGGGAAGATGAGGACTGGGATGATGATGACGAGGAAGGCGTTGATATCCTCACGATCATGACGGCAGTGATCGGCTGTGTTGTTCTGGTGATTGTGGCCTTTCTGGCCTTTAACCTGTACCAGCGCTACATGCCCAAGAATTATGAGAAGGCGGCCAAGGAACAGCAGGAAGAGGACAAAGAAGAGGACGAGGAAGGAGAAGACCAGGAAGAAAATCCCGGACAGGAGATGGAAGAAGGCGGGGAAGACCAGGAAGAGACTTCCACAGGTACCATTACCATCATTAAGAATGTGAATATCAGGGATAATCCGGCCACTTCCGGAACCAATGTTATCAAGGTGGCACAGGCGGGAGAGACTTACGAGTATCTGGAAGCCGTAGAGGGCGGCGAGTGGTATAAGATCGTCCTGAACGAAGACGGGTACAGCGAGGGGTATGTCTTTTCAGAGTATGTGACAGTGGATTAGTAAAAATAATATATTAGGAACCTTTTTGGGGCAGGAGCATATGATAAGTAAAAAGCCCGGAGAGGTTCCTATGTTATTTTCGGAGTTTAAGAAAAAAGAAGTCATTAACCTGAGGAATTGTGAAAAGCTTGGCAGGGTGAACGATTTCGAGTTTGATGAATGTACCGGACAGATTTTTAAACTGATCATTCCGGGAGATAATAAATGGTGCGGACTGTTTGGAAGCGATCCAGATTATGTCATCTGTTATAAGGATATCAAGCAGATTGGACCGGATATCATTATTGTGGATATTTGCCTGTAAAATGGAAATTTTTAGAGATGCGGCAGGGTTGATAATTTTGTTGGGCAGGTTGATATAGTTTCCATAAAATAGTTGACATAAATTATGATATCGTCTATAATAATCATATTGAGTTATGCAAGAATACAGGTAGATATGGAGGATATCCTGATGAAATGCC